>JAYUXQ010000557.1:0-4448 GCA_043752905.1 Nannocystis sp.
GGGGGGGCGCCGTTCGAGCTGAGCGACAGGTACGGAAATCAGCATGACTACATTGCGGGGAGGCTAGAAAAAGAGGGGTTCGTAGTGATCGAGGATGTCATCTCAATCGACTCTTACCAAAGCCGCTCAGGGACGGGGATGGTCAACCCTGACTACGTTCTGGTTCCCTCGGGAGTGGACTTCACGACAATCAAATCGAAGTTGCCGGAGCCTCTTCCTAAATTTACCTGGGAGCTGTTTGAGACGTTTGAGCTTGATGGCTCAGCCCGTATTGGGACTCCCCCGCGCGAACTGATTCGAGCAGCGATTGCGGCGGAAGGGTTTTTCAAGTACAGGAATCGCAAGGAACGCTAACGGGCTCAAGCGACCGTCGCTCGCACTCCGGCCGCGTCGTAGATCGACCGGAGCAGTGACCGCACCTGGCCATCCTCTCGCTGCCCGCCCTCAGGGACGAACTCATGCACCATCGCCGCCTTCAACTCATCCCGGTCGAGGGTTTCCCGATAGCAGGCCGCTGGCACTGGGTATCGCGGGCCGAACGGCGCACTTCACCTGCCACCGCGGCCCTACAGCGCTTCGCAACCGCGCAGGCCGAATCCCTCGCCGATGACCTCGCAAGGCTCCGTCAGGCGGCCAGGCGACGGGCCGCGGGCCGCGCCACCGCACGGTAGCCTCATCTCGGACCGTGCTGATCAGGCGCGCTACCGGGACGCCCACACGATGAGACCCACGACGATGACCCCGCTGCTGAGTCCGTTGATCGGCGCGAGGATGTATTTGTAGATCGTCTTTTTCTGGAGCGCCTCGAAGAGGACCAAACGATTGAGCGAAAACAGGAGATTCGTCGATATGCCATAGCATAGAAGGAACAGCATGGTCTCTAGCTGGATGTCTCCATCCAACCGAGCAGCCAGGAATTGGTGGCTAAACAGGTCGATCGCCGCGACGTTCCCCGCCGCGAAGACGGCTCCCCAGCACAAGCTCAGAGCGAGCTTGCGGTGATCGAACACCCGGATGCGGATCTTGGCGATGAGCGCGATCACAACGAACAGCACAAAACATGAGATTCCGAGGAGGAACACACGGACCTCGAACCTGCCGTGCAGGAGGAAGTCCTTGGCGAAGGATGCGCCCAGGATGAAGGAAGCCATCATGGTCGCTGCGATCTCTACTTTGTCGTCCGTCGTGATCATTGCGGCTGGTCGCCTCGACTACGGTCCAAACAGCCCGAGCGCGGCGCGCAGGTCGACGGTGGCTCGATGATACTCGCCGAGGGCCTCGACCTCTTGCAGGGCCGCGTCGGTGGCGGCCTGCTCGCGCAGGTTGACGAGCAACAGGGTGCTGTCGCCGAGGCGAAAGCGGCAGGCCGCTGCGGTTCAGGAAACTTGTTTGGTAGGCGCGCGGGTCCTGGCGCCTGGAGCTCGCCGTCCGCGTCGCGGAGGTGCCGGGCCAGCTCGAAGGCGGCCTGCTGCAGGATTAGCGACGGCGTTTGGAGCTTCGGCAAGTCGGCGCGGTTGTCGGAGAGGAACGTGACCCGCGCGAAATGCCGCGCGATCTCGCGGTCGGTGCTGCAAAAGCTAGTTGTCAGCTCGGCGGCGAGCTCCGGCCGGTCCGGGTTGCCCATGATCGTCGGGCCCAGCATGCTCGACCACGCCATGAAGTTGCTGTCGAGCAACTCAAGCAGGCCCTCAATGTCCGCCCGCTCAAACGCCCCGACGTAGCCATCGTCGTGGATGTATCGCGCCGAGGGCGCGACCAGCACCAGCCGCGAGAAGCGCTCGGGAGCCCGGATCGCTGCTAATACCCCGATCATCGCGCTGACCGGGTGACCCACGAAGACTACGTCTCGCAGGTCCAGCGCCTGACAGATGTCGAGGATATCCTCTGCGTAACCTTGGCGCGTGCTGTACTTGTCTTGCTCGTAGGCCGACGAGTCGGACCCCCCGGCCCCAACGTTGTCGAACAGCACCACGCGGTGGTCACCCGCGAAGGCCGGGGCCACGTAGCGCCACATCCCCTGATCGCAGCCGAAGCCGTGCGCGAGCAGCATCACGGGGCTCTCCCCTACGACCTGCACGTTGTTCCGCCGCAAGATATCGGCCGATCTGGTTGCGTCCATGGTCTTTCTACTCCAGGTGATGCTTGTTGCGACAAGCCTTGGCGCAGGGAGCACCGCGCGCACCTTACACAATTTGAAGCTCCAAAACTACATGGTGGCCGACCTCCGCAAAGGCAGCCAGATCTCGCACCCTGCGGACTTGTGTCCACCCATCATCGGCGGCGCGAGACCACCCGCCGGTCGCTGTATCGACAGTGGGCAGCCCGCCACCGTGCGTCGCGCTCGCCCATCAAAAGCGTCCCACGGCTCGCCCGCGGATCACGCTTCGCGTCTCGCGGCCGTCGCGGCTGCGAGTTGCTTCGGCATGTCGGGCGCGCGCCCAAGGTCGGCGGCGATCGACCCGCTCCGTGGCGAACGACGGGCGTCCCCTCATTGCGCGCGGCGACGCGGGGCGCGACCCGCCGTCGCTGACACGCTCGTGACCCCGGCCCGGCCGAGAACCCGGGCGGCCAGCGTGACCACATCGCACCGCGTCTCCGCGGACACTCGGGCAGGCTGACCGCTGCGAGGTCGATCGTCCAGCGTGCTCACTCGTCCATCCTCCGCGAAGCGCTCACGCCACTGCCGTACGGTGTCCACGTGGCAACCAGCCCTTCGTCCGATCTCCGCGTTCGACAGCCCCTGCGCGGCGAGCACGACGATCCTTGCGCGCTGCACCAGCCGCGCCTCGACACACGTGCTTCGAGCCAGCGCCTCCAACTCCTCGCGGATCGGAGGCGCCAGGCGCAGTCGCTGTGCTTTCGGCCCGGGCATGCCGATGAGATCGTTTTCGCACTTCCTTTATTCCCGGGCACTCAGCTACCCTGCGCCTGGATCCAGGAACTGCGAGGTCACCTCGATCCTCGACGAACTTCGGGCCGCCGGTACTAGCGACGTGGTGCGCGTGGCTTGACGGCTCGCTGCTGGCCGAACTGCCCGGCGGCTGCAACGACGACGAAGACAGCGACACGGCGGGGCCCGACGAGCAGCCATGCCAGGCTGCCACCCCCGAGAATGCGGAGAGTTACCTCTGCCCCAAAGGGTTCTTCTACGTGCGCGTTGTTGACACGCACATGCACTGATCAGACAACAGGGCCGTGTTCGGCCCGCTCGTCGTGTTCGCCTTCCTCGCCGCCTCCGCGCCCGCGCCCGGCAAGTCGGTGCCCGCGCGCAGCGCCACCAACGGCGACGACCAAACGGCGGTGCGTCCGGTCACCAGGGTCCGCTTCAAGCCGGGCAAGGGCTTCGAACTGGCGACCGAGGACGGCCGCTACGCGCTGGCGATCCGCGCCCGCTTGCAGGTCCGCTACGACTTCGAGCACCCGCACATACTCGGCGAGGCCAACACGCACCTGCTGCAGATCCGCCGCGCCCGCCTGCAATTCGCCGGCAACGTATTCGGCAAGCACAACCGTTACTACATTCAGTTCGGCTTCTCGCCGCGCGATATGACCGGGGGCCTGATCGCCGAGGAGGACAGCATCCGCCGCAACCCGGTCCGCGACGCCCGCCTCGAGTTCGCCTACCTGCGCGACTTCACGGTCTGGGTCGGCCAGACGAAGGTCCCGTTCAGCCGCCAGCGCGTCGCCTCGTCCGGCAACCTGCAGTTCGTCGACCGGTCGAGCGTCAACGAGGAGTTCAACCTCGACCGCGACGTCGGCCTGCAAGTCCGCTCGGAGGACCTCGGCGGCGTCGACCGCATGCGCTACATGCTCGGCATCTTCCTCGGCCAGGGTCGCAACAGCCTCGACCCGACCAACAAGGGTTTCTTGTACGTCGGCCGCTTCGAGGTCCATCCGCTCGGCGCCTTCGAGTCGGATTCGGAGGCCGACCTCGAGCGCATGCGCCGGCCGGGCCTGTCGATCGGCGCAGCCTATGCTTACCATGACGACGCGCCCGGCGAGCGCGGCGTGCACGGGTCCGTGCCCGCCGACGGCGGCACGACCGACATTCACAGCACCACCGCCGATTTGATGTTCAAGTATCGCGGCTTCTCGTTGACCTCGGCGCTGCACCTGCGCAAGGCCAGGCGGCGCAACCCGGGCGGCGCGCTCGACCCCGACGGCACGCCGAGCCCCGTGTCGCTACCACGGGACGGCCTCGGCTTCCTGGCCCAGGCCGGCTACCTGGTCCCGCGCATCGACCTCGAGGTCGTCGCCCGCTACAGCATCGCACGCAACCCGTTCGGGTCCCACGGCGCCCCGCTCGACCGTGATGAGGCCGGCGGCGGCCTCAACTACTACTTCGTCGGCCACAACCTTAAACTGCAGATCGACTACTTTCGCGTCCGGGAGTACGCGCCGGGCATGAGCGCCCTCGACGCGTCGCGCGACGCCACCGACCGCCTCCG
>JAYUXQ010000558.1:0-10868 GCA_043752905.1 Nannocystis sp.
GCGTCACCGCGACGATGTGTCGCTCGTAGCTCTCGCGCGCGCTGGCCCCGAAGCTAAACAGCCCGTGCCCGAGCAGCACCAGACCGTGACAGCCGGGCGCCCGCTCGTACGCCTCCGCGGCGCGTAGCGCCAGCGTGAAGCCTGGCATCACATACGGCACCGTCACATAGTCATCGCCGAACACCTCGGCGCACAGGTCGATCGCCCGCGCCTGATCGGCCACCGCCAGCACCGCGTCCGCGTGCGAGTGGTCGATGTACTTGTGGGGCAAGAACGCGTGCAGCAGCGCCTCGACCGAGGGGTTGGGCGCCGCAGGGTCGAGCAGCCGCGCCCGCAGGGCCGTCACCATCGCCTCGTCGCTCAACGACGCCAGCCGTCGCAGCGCCAGCAGCGGGCCCAGGCGCACCGCGGGCAGCCCGGGCGGCTCGATGTTCGCCAGGTCCCAGCCGCTGCCCTTGATGCACGCGACCTCGGTCGGCTCGCCGAGGTCGTCGGGCAGCGTCGTCTTGACCGAAGTATTACCGCCGCCGTGCAGCACCAGCGTCGACGCCCGTCCGAGCAGCTGCGACGTGTACACGCGCAGCGCGACGTCCTCGTTGCAGGTGCCGGGATAGGCGGCGGTGTGGCGGGTGACGGCGGCCGCGGCGTCGGCGTCGGACCAGGCGCTTTGCATGGCGCCCACCTTACACCGCTGCGATCACAGCGCGTAGGTCTGGTCGAGGTACTTGACGATCTCGGCCGACTCGAACATCGCCACGCCGGTGTTCGGGTCGACGAGGAACGGCACCTGCATCTTGCCGGACAGCTTCTCGAAGTCCGGGCGCTTCGCGCTGCCGCGGCCGAGGTTGTGCAGCACGTACGGCAGCTCGAGCTCGCTGAGCGCCTCGCGGACCAGGCGCGAGTACGGCGAGCACTCGTAGCTGTACAGCTCGAGCGGCCCCTCGGGCATGCGCGACGCCCGGGCCCGGGTCCCGCGCGGGAACCGGATCAGCGAGCCCGCGGAGCCCGAGAGCACCGTCAGCGGCCCCATGCGCAGCGACAGCGGGACCTTGCCGTCGCCGTAGCGCCCGGCCAGATAGCGAACGATGTCGTCGGACTCGAACATCTCCGTGTTGGTGTTCGGGTCGATCATGAAGGGGAACTGCTGCTTGCCGTGCTTCTCGACCTCGGCCCGGAACCGGGTGCCACCCTTGGGGCAGGGAAAGATCGCCGCGTCGAGGTCGAGGGTCGTCAACATCTCGCGGACCTTGCGGCAATACGGGCAACCCTCGAACTCGTAGAGACGGATCCGCGCCTCGGGACGGGCTCTCACGCCGCGGACGATCATGCCGGCGCCGGGGCGCAGGAGGGTGGACACGAACGAGGTGGAGACATCGAGGAGGCGCGACATGGGCCACCCTGTAGCGCGAGCCAGCCGCCGCGGCCACCGCGAGCCCGCGGATCCACGGCGCGGCGCGCCCGTGGAGCCGCAGGAACGCCGCACGCCCGGCCCGCGACGACCCGGCCGCGGCGGCCTCACGTCCGTATCGGCGCTCGACTGCGCGGACTCCGAGCGCTCGCCCACGTTCTGAACGCCGCGCCTGGCCCACATCACGAGCCGCGGGTCCCTGTACTACCAACCTGACAAAAAGCCATGCGACCGCACCAGGGGCCTGTGCGGCGTCGCCGTGGCTCCCCGGGCATCCACGGCTTGTGTCACCATGCGGAGCCTGACCGCGGGCTTGCCCTGCGAAACCGCGCGAAGCGCCTTCGACCCGCTCATGCTCAGCGCCCTCCGAGTCATCCTCGAGTATCTCCGGCCGTACCGGACCGAGGTGTGGCTGCTGCTCATCGGTCTATTGATCGACCTCGCGTGGGCCGTGCTGTTCGGGATGAGCTTTCAATATGTCGTCGACGAGGCGATCGCCAAGAAGGACGAGGCGCTGCTGTGGACCGTCCTGACCGGCCTGGTGGCCGCGGCGCTGATCGCCGCGATCGCGGCGATCGGCCGCGACTACCTCTACGCGCGCCTCGGCACCAGCGTGATGAACGACCTGCGCGACCGCATGTTCGCGCACCTGCAACGACTGTCGGCCGGCTACTTCTCGAAGATCCAGATCGGCGACATCATGTCGCGCTTCTCGACCGACCTCGCCGCGGTCCAAAACGCCGTCATCCTGGCGATCCCGGAGACGATCCTCGGCACCCTCGGCCTCATCACCATCTCCACCCTGCTGTTCATCTTCTCCTGGCAGCTTGCGCTCGTCACCGTGCTCGGCCTGCCGCTGGCGATGCTCGGCCCGCGGTTCCTGGGCCCGCGCGCCGAACGTGACAGCTACCTCGTGCGCCACGAGGAGGCCAAGATCGCCAGCACCGTCCAGGAGAACGTCAGCGCCCAGCCGGTCATCCGCGCCTTCGGCCTCGCGCCGCTCCAGCTCGGCGCCTTTCGCTCCCAGCTCAAGGGCTTCTACAAGATCAGCCTGCGCTTCAATGTGCTCGCCTACCTCGTCGAGCGCACCCCGAACCTCTCGTTTTTGCTGCTGCAGATCGCCGTGTTCGGCTTCGGCGCGGTCAAGTGCTTCAAGGGCGAGCTGTCGCTCGGATCGCTCATCGCCTTCAATGTCCTCATCGGCTACCTCAGCGCCTACGTCACCTCGCTGACCCGCGTCATGCCGCCGCTGCTGCTCGCCGCGGGCGGCGTGCAGCGCATCCAGGAGCTGCTCGCAACCCAGCCGCAGGTCGCCGAGGCCCCAGGCGCCGCGCCGCTGCCGGCCTTCGCCGACGCGCTGGTGTTCTCGGACGTCTCGTTCTCCTATACCGGCGAGCACAAGAACCTCGACAGCGTCAGCTTCACCGTTCGCCACGGCGCCCAGGTGGCGATCGTCGGCGGCAGTGGTTCGGGCAAGAGCACCGTGCTCGGCCTGATCGCCCGCTTTTACGACCCCGACACCGGCAAGGTCACGCTCGACGGCCGCGACCTGCGGTCCGGCACGCTCACCTCGCTACGCGGGCAAATGAGCGTCGTGTTCCAGGAGAGCTTCCTGTTCAACACGACGATCCGCGAGAACATCCGCCACGGCCGCCCGGATGCCAGCGACGCGGAGGTCGAGGTCGCCGCCCGGGCCGCCGAGATCCACGACCTCGTCGTCTCCCTGCCCGACGGCTACGACACCATCGTCGGCGAGCGAGGTGGGCGACTGTCGGGTGGTCAGCGCCAGCGCGTGGCGATCGCCCGCGCCATCGTGCGAGACCCGGCGCTGCTGCTGCTCGACGAGGCCACCTCGGCCCTCGACCCGACCACCGAGGCCGCCGTCAACGGCACGCTCGACCGGCTCGGTCGCGAACGGACCGTCATCTCGGTCACCCACCGCCTCGCCTCGACCGTGCACGCCGACCAGATCCTCGTGTTCGAGCGCGGCCGGCTGGTCGAACAGGGGACCAGCAGCGAGCTGCTCGCACAGGGTGGCATGTACAAGCGCCTGTGGGACAAGCAGCAGGGCCTCGTCATCAGCGAGGACGGTGCCCGCGCAGGTATCGAGCCGGAGCGACTGCGTGTCGTACCCGTGCTGTCCAAATTGGCCGATGCCATGCTGGAGAAGCTGGCAAAGATGTTCCTGAGTGAGCGGGTATCGGAGGATCGCAAGGTCATTCGCGAGGGCGATACGACAGTTGACAAGTTCTACATCATCGCGCGTGGCAAGGTCGCCGTGCTCAAGCGGCAACCTGATGGTATGGATGTGCAAGTGGCCACGCTGCAGGACGGTGATCACTTCGGAGAGGTGGCGCTGCTCAAGGACGCGCCGCGTAACGCGACGATCCGCACGCTGACACCATGCATCTTCTTGACCCTGCAACGCCGCCAATTCATGGAGCTCATCCAGAGCGACCCGCGGCTGCGCACCCAGTTCACCACCGTCTCGGAGCTGCGCGGCACCGTCCCGCAAGCTCTTGTTTAGCTCTTATTTAGCCCTCGTTCCAGGACCCACGCACATGGATGCTGTCATGTCTCCGTCGCTACGCGCCCGCACCTGGGCGAACCCGAAGATCGAGCTGCGCCAGCGCTGCTTGTTGTCCGCCGACTTCGGCGTGATCGTCCGCGAGGCGATCACCCCGGGGAGCGTGCTGATGGCGCTCGCGCACGTGTTCGTCGACCGCCCCGGACGGCACACCATCCAGATCGACGCTCGTCGCCACCAGGCCGGCACCGGCGAGATCGACGACTACCTCAACCACAGCTGCGACCCCAACAGTGCCCTCGACTTCACCCGCCTCGAGCTGGTCTCCCTCCGGAAGATCACCCCCGGTGAGGAGCTCAGCTTCAACTACCTCACCTCCGAATGGGACATGGCGGCCCCCTTCGCCTGCCAGTGCGGCGCCTGCGACCGCCTCGGCGGCAGGCCCGGTCCCCGGCTCATCCGCGGCTTTCGCCACCTGAGCCCGGGCGAACAGGACCTGCTGGCACCCCTCGCCCCGCCCCATCTGCGCCTGCGCCTCGCCGAGCTGCGAGCCACGCACGGCCGTGGCCTGACCGGCTGAGCCCGGCTCAAAGCCCCGTTGCGGACAGCCTGACCGAAGAGCCAGCCGACCTCCCAGCACGCTTGCCTCCGCGGCCGCTGCGCCCCTATACTGCGCCAATTCGCGGCGTCCTCAGGGGATCCCGCCCAGGTTCGCATGACCATTCGAGACAGCGCAGCCCTCCTCCTGAGCCTCGGCATCGCCCTTGCGCCGCTCCGCGTGGAGGCTGCTCCGGCCACCGGGTCTACCGCGAGCACCGGGTCCACCGCGACCACCGGGTCCACCGCGACCACCGGGAGCACCGCGAGCACCGGGAGCACCGGGAGCACCGCGAGCACCGCGGGTACGCCCGCCGCCACGCCCGCGAGCACGCCCGCGAGCGACGACAAGGCCACGAACCTCAAGCGCGCCGAGGAGCTGTTCCGCAACGGCGAGCGCCTCTACACCGAGGGGTCCTACGAGTCGGCGATCCTCGCGTTCCAGGAGTGCTACGAGCTGTCGAAGGAGCCGCAGCTTCTTTATAACATCGGCAACGCGTACGAGCGCCTCGGCGACTTCGCCAACTCGCGCCGCTACCTCGACCAGTATCGGGCGTTCGCGCCGGAGAAGGAGCGCGAGGCGCTGTCGCGCCGGATCCAGGCGCTCGACCAGCGCCAGCGGGAAAAGGAGCAGAAGGAGCGCGAGGCCGCCGCGACCAACGGCACCGAGTCCGGCAGGACCACGAACCCGCCGCCCATGACCGGCCCGCAGCCGACCACCCCGCAGCCCGACCAGCCGCCCGCCAAAAAGGACCGCATCTACGGGCCCGCCGCGATCGCGCTGACCGCTGGTGTCGCCCTCGGGCTCGGCATCGGCTTCGGCTTCGGTGCCACCGCGTCCAAGCAGAAGCAGGGCGCCCTCGACGGCTGCTCCGACGCCGGCGGCACCCTGTACTGCGCGGACGACAGCAAGGACTTCCTGGCCAAGCGCAAGCTCAACGCCCTCGTCGCCGACATCGGCTTCGCGGTCGCCGGCGCGGCCGCCATCGGCCTCGTCACCGTCCTCGTGCTCAAGGCCCGCAAGAACAAGGCCCAGAGCCGCGCCCAGCTCGCCCCCTACGCCGGCCCGCGCGGGGCAGGCATGACGCTCAACATCCGCTTCTAGCGACCCGCTGAGCAGCTGTACGGCGCTACACGGGCGGTGGTCGCACGGCGAGCTTGCGCAGAGCCTGCGAGACTCCGCTGCGCGCCTCAAAGTGCTTGCTGCCCTCGACTAACGCCCACCTCGGATCTGCGGCGAGCCGGCCCTCATAGCTCAGCCCGTCAGCATCCGACCCATACTGACCTGGCCCGCGATCTCGTTCCAGCGCGGACGGCATGACAACCTCTCCCACGAACTCACTTCTTGCCGAAGGGGTTCTTGAGGTCGGTGCCGAGGCCGGTGTCGTCGTTCTCTGGCGGCTTGGTCTTGGTCTCGGTGGCCGGCTTGATGTCGATCTTCGGCCTGGTGTCGTGCTTGGGGCGCGGCTTGTCGCGGTCCTTGGGCGCGACGGCCCTCGGCGTCAACGGCTTCTCGAAGCGCTTGTCCTGGTCGGGGATGATCGTGAAGCGCTCGTCCTCGTGACCCTTGGCGCGCAAGATGAGCTCTAGCGGCTCCTCGGACTTGCGTACCAGCACCCCCTTGGGGTCGTTGGTCATGCCGTAGATGCCCTCGTCGCGGGCGTCGAGGATCTGCGCGGCGACGCCGGGCGTCGTGATCGTGAACATCACCTTCTCGACCTCGGCAGGCAGCACGACCGGCTTTGGCTCGACCGCCGCGGGCTCGACCGGCTCGGGCGGGGCGACCACGGGGGCCACCGGGGCCACCGGCGGCGGCGCGTCCGGCAGCAGCGCGAACACCAGCGCGCCGACGGCGATCACAGCCGAGAGCACGCTGAGCCACACCCAGCTGCGCGGCTGCGCGGCGGCTTGCGGCGGCACAGTGGTGAATCGGGCGGTGACGGGGCCCCAGGGGGTCTTGATCTCCTCGTCGACGACGGTGACCGAGCTGGCGCCGGTGCCGACGGCCTCGATCGCGGCGCCGAGCTCGTTCATCGACTGAAAGCGCAGCGCCCGGTCCTTCTGCATCGCCTTGAGGATGATCGCACCCACCTCTTCGGGAATATTCGGCATCTTGATGTCGGGCACCTCGAACATGTGCCGGTTCAAGATCTCCATCATCGTCGTGCCGGAGAACGGGATCTTGCCGGTCAGCAGCTCGTAGATCATCACGCCGAGGGCATAGATGTCGCCGCGGTGGTCGACGGGCTGGCCCCAGCCTTGCTCGGGGGACATGTACTCGGGCGTACCGACGACGGTGCCGCTCTGGGTCAGGCCCTTGGCCTCGGCCTCGCCGAGCACCTTGGCGATGCCGAAGTCGAGGACCTTGACGTGCTCCGCCGTATTGCCGCGCTTGACCAGCACGACATTGCCCGGCTTCATGTCACGATGGATGACGCCCTGGTCGTGCGCGGCCTGGAGGGCGTGGCAGATCTGCAACGCGATCGGGCGCACGCGCTTCCATGGCAGCGAGCCGGCCTCGCCGATGACCTGCGACAGGTCCTTGCCCTGAAGGTACTCCATCACAAAAAACGGCTGGCCATCGGGCGACACGCCGAAGTCGGTGATCTCGACCACGTTCGGGTGGTTGATCATCGAGGCCGACCTCGCCTCACGCATGAAGCGGTCGACGTGGTCGGCGCGCACCGATAGCTCGGGGCTCAGGACCTTGACCGCGAATTTCTTAAGAATCGTCGTGTGCTCGGCGAGGTACACGGTCCCCATGCCGCCGTCGCCGATCTTCTCCAAAACCTGATAGCGGCCCAGCAGCGCCACGCCCACGAGGTCCGAGCCCATGCCGCCCGTGCCACCCCGCGCCACGAACTCACCCGTGACCGGCTGCGGCACGCCGCCGGAGGAGACGATCGTCCGGGCTGGATTGGATGTTTCTTGACCTGCCACGTGGATGGACCTCTAGCGCCCCGAGCCTACACGATCACCCTGCATGCTACGAGCCAGCCGCCATCAGGGTGCAGGGTCGGCGCGTCACTCGCCGCCGCGCAGCCGGGGATTCTGAGGGCGTCGGCCCGGCACTGGAGCCATACCGGCCTGGGACGTCCATGGCCGGCGTCCCCGTTCAGATGATGTCCTCGAAGTCGAAGCCATTGCCGTCGGCGACGATCTGCCAGTAGCTGAAGGGCGCGGTGCACTCCTCGGTCTCCGGGTCGTAGTCGAGATCCCCCGAGACGCCAGTGATATTGATGCTGCGGCCGGCCTTGAACTCGGCCTTCGCGGTGTTCCACGAGCCGGGTAGGACGTTGATCGGCTCGCCCTTGGGGGCGCTGACTCGCTGGAGGCCATAGCCCAGGTCGAGGCCGGTGAGGCTGCCCTTGCGCTGGTACTCGGCCCAGGCCGCACCGTACAGCGCGAGCCAGGTAGCGTCGTAGGTGAGGGCCGCGAACGAATCGGGATTTTGCTTGAAGGTGGTCTTGTAGTCCAGGAGAAACGCCATATAGACCGGCCCCGACGGGGTCCCCGGGAACACGCCACGGATTCTCGGGTACAGGACTGTGGCCTCTGTGGTGCCCTCGAGCACGCCCTTTGCCTTGGCGGTGTCCCCGAGGAAGATGCGCACGTTCTGATAGAACGGGAAGACGCTGGCGCCGTTGATGAACGTGGTCACCATCTCGACCTCGGAGCCGATGAAGACCACGCCGACCTCGGGGCTGGGGGTCTTGGCGCCGACCTGCATGACGAGCGCCTTGAGCTCCAAGAAGGCGTCGTTCCCCGGGAGCTTCTCGAAGCTGAGCTGCTCCAGCTCGCCCTCGAAGACGGTGTCGAGGGCGAGGGCGAGGCCGCTGCCGTACGAGCCGTTCTCGTAGATGATCGTCGCGGAGGTGATACCCTCGGCGGTCATGCGACCGGCGAGCTCGGCGCCGACCTGCGAGTCCGGCGGGGCCGTGCGCCAGAACAGGCCCGGCTTGTCGCCGTCGCGTACGTCGATGTTGGTCAGGCTGACGCTGGTCGCCGAGGGCGAGATGAGCAGGGCCTGCGGCGCGTGCTCCGGCTTTTGCAGCTCGCGGTACACCACCTCGGCGAGGCCCGACGTACCGGGGCCGACGATGGCGACCGCGCCGAGCTCGTCGACCAGGTACTTCGCGCCGTCGATCGCGGCGTCCTCGGAAGTCTTGCTGTTGTCCGCGAACTCCTGATAATCACAGTGGACGATGCCGAACTGGTGTCCGTCCGTCAGCCCGGACTTGTTGGCGCCCTGAACCGCGAGCGACGCCGCCTGGACCATCAGCAGGTCGCCGCTGTCCTTGTTGTGATTGAGCAACGAGCCGAGGATCACCGCGTCGGGGTACTTCTCCGGGGCGGTGAACAGGTCCGTCGGGAACACCTTCTTGCAGCGCGCGTCGAGCTTGGCCGACTCGCACAGGCCCTCCTCGCCGCACACCGACGCGTAGCCGAACGCCCCGCGGCAGTCGGCGCTGACCTCACACTCCGCGTAGTCGACCTTCGTGATCACGGAGCAGGCGACGGTCAACGCCGCCGTCGCGGCCGCGACAGCGACCAGGGCAGAGGCGGTGAGGCAGGTCCGAAGGACAGGCGCGCGGGACATCGGCGGCATATTAGTACCAAGGGCGCGAACTGCCTACCCCGCGCCCGGGCGCCGACCGGCGACCCGCCTCGCCCCGGGAAGCGACTGCGGTCACGCAGGGTCGAATTTACGGACTTTTAGCGAGAAATCCTGTCCTGTGTCCAATGCGGCGCCGGGCAGGGAGACGTCGGCCACCGGGGCGACTCGGCTATGTCCCATCGGACATGTTCACATGAACAGGTCGCAAGGGTCATGTCGAAGCTCGTCCGCGGTCATGCGTTGATGGTTCGCGCAGGATCTCCGACGGCATGGCCGGCATGGCCGGCATGGTCGGCATGGTCGGCATGAAATTTTCATGCTCGCATCGAGTCACGCTCGCGTCCCGCGTCGCTCCTGGAGCGCACGCGCAGGCGGTCGCGCGAACGCGCCCGCGGTCGCTGCGATCGGCGAGCGCGGACCGTGGGGTGATACACTCCGCGCGGTGGATCCCCGCGACCGCACCCTCTTGCACGAGGCGCCCTCGACGAGGGGCGTGCGCGGCGAGGGCTTCGACGACCTCAGCCTCGATCGCACGGCGGGGGGCAGCGGAGTCGCCCACCCGCGGGTGCCGGAGGAGATCGGCCACGGTCAATTGGTCGGCCGCTACGTCGTGCTCAACCCGCTCGGGGCCGGCGGCATGGGGATCGTCTATGCCGCGTACGACCCCCAGCTCGACCGCAAGGTCGCGCTCAAGCTGCTGCACATCGAGGCCGTGTCGCGTAGCGGCGTCACCCAGTCGCGCATCGACGGGCACACGCGCCTGTTACGCGAGGCCCAGGCGATGGCCCGCCTGCGCCACCCCAACGTCGTCGCCGTGCACGACGTCGGGTCGTACGGCGAGCGGGTCTTCATCGCCATGGAGTTCGTCGAGGGCTCCACCCTCAAGTCGTGGCTGCGCTCGCAACCCCGCACCCGCAAAGAGGTCCTCGCGGTGTTCGTGCAGGCCGGCCGCGGCCTCCAGGCGGCCCACGACGCCGGCCTCGTCCACCGCGACTTCAAGCCCGAGAACGTGCTCGTCTCGACCTCCGGTCAGGCCCAGGTGCTGGACTTCGGGCTCGCCAAGTCGACCGAGGACGGCGCCGAGACCCCCGGCCAGGCCCCGCGCGGCGAGCTCGAGCTGGCGACCAGCCTCAACTCCCTCAGCTGCGAGCTGACCCAGCAGGGCGCCGTGATGGGCACGCCCGCGTACATGTCCCCCGAGCAGCACATGGGCCTGCCGACCGACGGCCGCACCGATCAATTCAGCTTCTGCGTCGCCCTCTACGAGGCCCTCTACGGCACCCCGCCGTTCCCCGCCGACTCGCTGCCGACCCTCGCCCTCGCGGTCGTCACCGGCAAGGTCGCCGACGCCCCGCGCGAGTCGCAGGCCCGCGTGCCGCTGTGGCTGCGCAGGGTGCTGCTACGGGGCCTCTCGACCGACCCCGCGCAGCGCTACGACACCATCGCCGCGCTGCTCGAGGCGCTCGCCCACGACCCCAGCACCGCGCGCCGGCGCTGGCTCTACGCCGTCGCCGCCGTCGCCGCGCTCGGCCTCGGCGTCGGCGGTTATGCGCAGTACCTCGCGCAGTCCGAGCAGCGCTGCGCCGACGCCGAGCAGGACCTCACCGGCGTGTGGGACGACGACCTGCGCAGGTCCACCCGCGACGCCTTCCTCGCCGCCAGCGAGGCCAGCTTCGCCGACGACACCTGGCAGCGCGTCGCAAGGACCCTCGACGCGT
>JAYUXQ010000559.1:0-1696 GCA_043752905.1 Nannocystis sp.
CGTGCGCGAGGCGGCTGGCCTCGGGTGAGGCGATCACCCGTTCGGGCCGGACGCGCGCGCACGCGACGGACCGCACGATTTGTGCGCTAACGCTCGCAGTTCGTCCGTGGCGATCGCCGGACCCGGCGGCGAATTCGATCGGCATGGGCGGGCTCGGGTATGCTTCGCACGGTCCATGAGCCCGACGCACGACACGTATGAGCCCGCGCCAGGCGAGTCCTCCGGGGTCATCCGGGTCCCGAACATGCCCTCGGTCGAGGATGAAGACCCGGCAGCGCTCAGCGGCGGGGACTACCCGCTGATCGACGAGCCGACGTCCGCCAGCGGTGACGATGCGCTCGTCGGGCGCGAGCTCGGCACCTATCGCCTGCTGCGCAGCCTCGGCGGCGCCGGGCTGTCGCGGGTGTACCTCGCCGAGCAGGCGACCGGGCGCAAGCAGTTCGCGGTCAAGGTGCTGCGCGACCAGAACTTCAACCAGGCCGCGCTCGAGGTGGTGGTGAAGCGCTTCGTGCAGGAGGCGCGCGTGGTCTCGCGGCTGCATCACCCGCACATCGTCGATGTCGTCGACTTCGGGGTGTCGGAGGGGCTCGCCTATCTGGTGATGGAGTACCTCGACGGCGAGAGCCTGCGTGAGACGCTCAAGCGCCACGGTCCACTGCCGTGGACACGGGTGCTGCCGATGTTCCTGCACATCTGCGACGCGCTCGAGGTGGCCCACGCGAAGGGCGTGATCCACCGCGACCTCAAGCCGAGCAACTGCTTTCGCGTACGCCATGCCAGCGGCGACGACTTTATTAAAGTCTGCGACTTCGGGCTCGCGCGCATCATCGACGAGGATCTGCCGGGCGGACTACTCGCAGGTGGCGTGCTGCTGGCGACCCCCGAGTACATGGCGCCGGAGCTGATCCGCGGCGTCAAGGCGGACCCGCGGGTCGACATCTATGGGGTCGGCGTCCTTCTTTACGAATTGCTGACCGGCACCTGCCCGTTCTCCAGCGGCAAGCAGACGACGGTGCTGGCGATGCAGCTGCTCGACACCGCGATCCCGCCGCGTCGGGTCGCGCCCGAGGCGAACATCCCCGGCGCGGTCGAGCGCGTCATTATGCGGTCGCTCAGCAAGGACCCGGAGGACCGGTTTCAGAGCGTCGCCGACATGCGCGCGGCGCTGCTCGACGACACGCGCGTGCACAAGACGGTGCCGGCCGCCGACTCGAGCCGCCAGCGAAGGACCCTGTCGCGCAGCGTCGCCGTCGTGCCCGCGAAGGCGCGCGGCGGCGTCGGCATGACGCTGGCGCTGGCGCTGGTCGCTGCGGGGCTGATCGGCTGGGTGCTCGCCGGGACGCCGGGCCTCGGCACCAGCGAGCTCGACCCTGTACCTGCGCCCGTGCCGACCGCGGTCGTGACCCCGACGACGCCGGTCGTGCCAGCGATCCCCGTGACGACCTCGACGCGACCGGATCCCGAGCCCGAGCCGCACGTGCCGACGCCGGAGGACGCCGATCCAGCACCGGCCCCGACGACCGCGCCGGCCATCACGCCGCCGACCTCGCCGGAGCCCGCGCCAGTCGAGGCGCCGACGAAGAAGCCCGCGGGCAAGAAGAAGCCGGTCGACCCCGGGACGAAGGAGCCGGTCAACTTCGACTTCGAGGACGAACCCGACGCGGGGACCGAGGTGTCGCCGGGCCAGATCGACGAG
>JAYUXQ010000560.1:0-4438 GCA_043752905.1 Nannocystis sp.
CTGCTGTCGATGCGCGACCTGCCCAAGCGCGAGCACTCGGAGGAGATGCTCAAGAACGAGGCGCAGGCGAGCCAGGACACGGTCGGTGAGCTGGCCCCCGACCGCTCGGCGCGCTCGGCCGTCAATCCGCAGAAACGAAACCAGAGCGGCGCGACGCCGACCAAGGACGCGGCGCTCAAGTTCCGGCTGTCGAGGAACGACCTCGACGCGCTGTTCGGCCGCGATGTCGCGGCGCAAAAGGCGATCCTCAGCCAGCGCGAGTCGAAGAAGAAGGGCATCTGGGAGGAGCAGCGCGAGCGCTACCAGTCACCGCTGGAGAACATGATCCCCGAGGTCCGGCCCGGCAACCAGACGGCCCTGCGGTCGCGCAAGCACCCGTTCGCGCAGTTCATCGCGACGATGCACCGGACGATCCACGACAAGTGGGCCTACAACTTCCTCGAGCAGCTCGACACGATGGGTCGCGGCCACGAGCTCAACAAGACGGAGCTGTGGACGCGCGTCGAGATCGTGCTGCTCGGCGACGGCACCATCGACAAGGTCCGCACGGTCCGCTTCTCCGGGAGCATGCAGTTCGACAACGCGGCCCGCGAGGTCGTGTTCAACTCGGCCCCCTACCCGACCCCGCCCAAGGAGATCCTCAGCCCCAACGGCAAGGTCTACATCCACTGGGCGTTCCATCGCGACGAGCGCGCCTGCGGGACCTTCGGCGCCGAACCATTCATCCTCGACGGCGCCGGCAACGGCGAACGGCCCGACCCCAACCGCGCGGTGCGACCGGCGAGCTCCGAGTCCGAGGCGCTGGCGAGTCGACGGCTGTCGCGGCAGCTCGGACCGGCGACCCCGGGCCCGGTGGGCCCCACGCCACCCCCGACGCCGCCCGCTGGCGACGGCCATAACCACGCGCCCGGCGAGGGCCATGAGCACGAGGCCAAGGGCGCCGGCGGCGATGGTCCGGGCGATGGCACGGTCGCCGACCCGGCGGCACGTATCACGGCCGACACGTGGCTCCGGTCGTTCGCGGCCGGCGACGCGACGAAGCTGTCGAGCCGCTCGAGCCTGCCGTTCTACGTCGGCGAGCAGATCGTCGCCCGCACGCGCGAGGAGCTTACCGGCGTGCTCAGCTCGATGATCGAGGAGGCCGACGGCAAGCCCGGCACGTCGACGGTGTACACCGCGGGCGGCCTGCGCAAGCGCTTCGGCAGCGTGCCCAGCGGCGTGATGGAGGGCCTCGGCCGCAACTACGCGGTCACCAAGCTCGGCGGCGAGGTGTTTATTTTGTTGCTCGAGAAGCACTTCGGATCGTGGAAGGTCGTCGGCGTCGCGCGCTGAGCTCAGCGGACGCGTTCGGGCAGGATGACGCGAAACACGGAGCCGCGGTTGACGTGGCTCTCGACCTCGATCGTGCCGCCGAGCATCGAGCAGAATCTATCGACGATGGTGAGGCCGAGGCCGGTGCCGCCATAGCGGCGGGTGGTCGAGTTGTCGGCCTGCTGGAAGTCTTCAAAAAGGCGGGCGATCTGGTCCTGGTGGATGCCGATGCCGGTGTCGTGGACCGCGAACTCGAGCACGTGGAAGCCGCCGAGCATGCGCCGGCCGACGACCAGCTCGACGCGGCCCTGGCGGGTGAACTTGGCGGCGTTGCTGAGCAGGTTGAGCAGGATCTGGCGGACCTTGGTCTCGTCCGAGACCATCGTCTGCACCGAGGGGTCGACGCGGTGCTGCAGGAGGTTATCGTTGGCGGTGACCAGCGGGCCGGCGGTGTCGAGCACCTGGGCGAGCATGACCTGGACGTCGAACTCCTCGATGTCGACGCCCATCTTTCCCGCCTCGATCTTCGAGAGGTCGAGGACGCTGCTGATGATGCCGAGCAGGTGCGTCCCCGCGGTGCGGATCTTCTTGAGGTCGCCGGCGCCCGGGCGGTCGCGGCCGTCCTCGAGCAGGATCTCGCTGTAGCCGATGATCGCGTTGAGCGGGGTCCGCAGCTCGTGGCTCATATTGGCCAGGAAGGCGCTCTTGGAGCGGCTGGCGGCCATCGCCTGGTCGCGCGCGTTGATCAGGTCGAGGTTCATCTGGCGCATGCGCTCGTCGGCGAGGGCCCGCTCGGTGACGTCGCTGATCAACACGACGTGGTCGCCGCCCTCGCGCGCGAGCGCGTGGCTGTGGCCGGTGTAGGTCAGCTCGAAGACCCGGCGCCCGCCGCCCGGCACCTGCATGTCGGCGATGACGCGACCGAGGTGCTGCGCGGCGCCGCAGCGCGGGCACGGGGCGGCGGGCGGCGGCGGGGCGACGACCCGCGCCTGAGCCCACCAGTCGGCGAGGCGGGGCCAGGGGTCGGTCATCTGGCGCAGGGTCGGGCTCTCCTCGCCGAGGCCGCCGTCGTCGCGTAGCAGGGCGATGCCGATGCCGACGCTGCGGGTCGCGTGCTCGAGCAAGATCGCCCGCTCGCGCACGGAGGCTGCGACTTGCACCTCGAGCGCGGCGGCGCGGGCGGTCTCGAGGCCGATCGCGATGTGGTTGGCGATCGACACGAGGATCTCGACGTCATCGGGGCTGAAGGCGCCGCGGACCAGGCGGTTGTCGAGGTAGACCACGCCGACGAGGCGGTCCTTCATCAGCAAGGGGGCCGCGACGACGCTGCGCAGGTCGTGGACCCGCACGCTCTCGGCGCCGGAGAACGGCCCCTGCGTGCCGCTGCTGAGCACCACGGGCGCCCGGGTCTGGCGGACCTGCTCGACGATCGTGCGGCTGTAGCCGGCGAGCTCGCCGACATCGTGGCCGTGCAGGTCCCTGCCGGCCTTGAGCTCGAGCGCGCCGTCGCCGGGGCGCGACAGGAACAGGTAGGCGCGCTCGGCAGCGAGGATGCGGACCAGCTCGTCGAGCGCGACGCGGGCCTGCTCCGCGGGCGTGCGCACCGAGGCCGAGGCGACGCTGAGCTCTAGCAGCGCGTCGAGGTGCCGGCGCAGCTTGAGCGTCTGGATGTCGTCGACGACGCCGCCGGGGGCCGAGCAGGCCCGCGACCCGGCGCCCGCGAGGCCGAGCTCGCCGCGCACGAGCGCGACCCGTGAATCCCAGCCGTGCTGTTGCGCGAGCGCGACGGCGAAGCGGCCCTCGCGTTCACCGGCTGCGGGTCGGCCCTGGGCGACGAAGATGCGGGCGCGCAGGCGCAGGACCTCGAAGCGCAGCCACAGGTGGTCGGTGGCGAGCGAGAGGGTCTCGGCCTGGGTGAGCAGGGTGAGGGCGTCGCCTGGCCTTTCGGACAGCCAGGCATGGACAGCCCGCGCGGGCAGCAGGAAGCCGCGCCACACCGGGTGCTCGGGGACCTGCGAGAGTTCGGTGATCGCGGCGTCGAGGCGACTCAGGGCCAGAGTACGCTCGGCCGCGGTGGCGCGCAGGGCCTGGGCCTGGCGGGCCTGGACCTGGAACGCGTAGAAGTAGCGGGCGTAGAACGAGACGCGGTCGGGGTGCAGGCCGAGGCCGCGGACGTGGGCGATCGCCAGCTCGATCGGCTCGCCGAGCTCGCCCTGCTCGACGTGGTAGGCGAGCGAGAGGGCGACCATGATCATGTGCCAGAAGCGGTCGTTGGGGCGGGCGGTGAAGAAGACGCGCGCGCGGTCGAGGAACACCGCGCCGCGGTCGCCCTTGCCGAGCATCGCCATGATCGCGGGGACCATCGCGTGCAACACGGCGAGCTGCTGCTCGCGCTCGCGGCCGCGGGAGGAGCTGCGCTCCTCGATCTGCGAGATCGCCTGGTTGGCGAGCTCGAGGGCCTCACGCGCGTGGCCGCGGACCCACAAGCTGACGCACAGGGTCTTGGTACCGGTGATGTACCACCACGACTCGAGCCAGCGGCTGTCGTCGCGCAGCACATCGCGCAGGCCGAGCTCGGCCTCGGCGACGCGGCCGCAGAACTCGTGGGTCCAGGCGACGTAGAGCTTGACGCGGGCGAGGGTCGCCGGGTCACCGACGGCCTGGGCGGTGCGCAGCGCCCTGGCGGCGGCCCGCGCTGCGCCGCGGCGGCAGTCGATCGTGCCGAGCAGGATCGCGTAGAGCGAGTCGGCGCGGGCCTGCTCGGAGGAGACGCCGAGGCGGACCGCCGGCCGCATCTGGCGCAGCACGGCCTGCACGAACACGAGGTCCTGCATCTCGAAGTAGAGGATGCGGCCGGCCTCGTCGTAGAGCTGGCCGAGCAGGCGGTCGCGCTCGCGTCGCTCGCCGGTCGCACGCCCGTAGCCGATGCCGGTGCCGCGAATTGTCCACGCGACCAGCCAGGTCCAGAGGGTGACGATGAAGTCGCCGGGGCGGGCCCGCGGCAGCGCCTCGCCGACGGCGGCGAAGGCCCGGCCGATGTCGACGAGGGCGCGCTCGTTCTCGAGGTCGTAGAGGCGCACCCGGGCCTGCCGCCAGTGCAGCATGGCCTGTTCGATCGGCGCGGTGC
>JAYUXQ010000561.1:0-1694 GCA_043752905.1 Nannocystis sp.
TCACAGAATCTCCCCTCGCGCATCGGCCGCCCAGGATCCCCACGCGGACCGCCGCTCCATGCGACCGCCTCAGCCCGGATCGCAGGGCCCCTCGCACAGGTTCTCGGCGATCGCCTTGAAGATGAAGCGCTCGATCACCGCGATCAGGGCCGGGTCGTCGACCGCCGCCCCGTGGGCCCCGTTGTCGTCGGCCGGCGGCAGGTTCTGCTTCGGCGGCAGCGGACCCTTGCCGGTGTCGACCTGCAGCAGCACCGAGCCCGACGACACCGGCTCGTTGACGTCCTCGATGCCCCACACCGGCGTCACCCCCGGCGCCAGCATCGGCATGCCATAGCTGCGGGCCATCGTCTCCGTGGCGATGTTGGGCACCTGTGCGTCGCCGATCGACTCGATCAGCAGCAGGCGCTTGGGGTCACCGCCGGCCAGCGGCGCCGCGATCAACTCGGAGAACACCAGCGGGTCCGCGCGGTCGAACGCCGACTGCACCAGCGCGAACAAAAACTCGCGCTCCTGCGGATCCGGGTGGCTCGTCGCCCACGCGTCCGCCAGCATCGAGAAGGCGCTCGAGCGCCAGATCATCAGCGAATAGTTGCCGCCGCCGACGACCAGGATCCCGCGTGGTACGTTCGGCGCCATCGCCACCACCGTCGCGCCCATGATCCCGCCCTGTGAGCCGCCGAGGTAGTGCACCGCGCTCGCGTCGATCAGTGACTGCGGCACCATGTCGATCTCGACCTCGAGCTCCGGCTCCTGCACGAGGTCGCCCTGCGCGAGGAAGGCCAGGCTCGTGAAGTTGACCGCCGACTGCAACAGCCGATCCGGCACCGTGTTGCCGTCGGCGAAGTTCGTCGCGAGCGCGCCCAGGATCGTCGGCACGTCCTCGTTCGCCATGCCCCAAAAGTCGGTCCCCGCGACGATGACGCTCTGGGCCCGCTCCGCGATCGACACCGCCTCCTCGGCGGTGCCCAGCAGGCCGTGCCCGTAGAGGATGAACGGCGCCGGCTTGCCCGCGTCCCACACCGGCTGCGGCACCGCGATCACGAACGGCGCCTCCGTCGTCCCGCTGCACAGCGGCGCCCCGCCGGCGTCGCGGTGCATCAGCGAGCCCGGGCCCGCGTCGCCCGCCAGGCAGCTCGGCACCGTGAAGTGCCCGCGGATCACCCGCGCGAGCGTCGGCTTGGGCTGGATCTCGACCTCGTCGATCGTGTACCCGAGGTCGCCCGCACCGGCGATCTCCGTCACCTGCGCCGAGATCGCCGCGAGGTCGCCCTGGACCCGCTCCGCGCTCGCCGTGTGGAAGTCCCACGCCAGCTGAAGATCCTCGCGTGCCACCCCGGCCTTGTCCAGCGCCGCGAAGATCTCACCGTGGCCGTCACGCAACGCCTCCAGCGCCGGCAGGTCCGTCGTCTGCGAGTCCCGCAGCGCACGAAACAGCGGCGCCGGCTCGATCAACGCCCCACCCTGATCATCCAAACTATGCAGGCCACGCAGCGCCACCACGTAGCGCTTGCCGAGGCCGAGCCGCCGCGCCGGCCGGATGAACACCGTCACCGGCTCGCCCACCTGCGCCGTCGCGTCGACCTCCGCGAAGCACGGCCAGCGCTGCCCGCTGTCGACCTCGAGCAGCACCACCGACGAGTCCGCGGCCATCGACCGGCCGATGTCGTCGATCCCCGGCAGATCGGCCGGGTCGA
>JAYUXQ010000562.1:0-1693 GCA_043752905.1 Nannocystis sp.
CGCCGTCGTCACCCTGCTCATCACGGGGCAGTACTCGCCCGTCGAGATACCCGGCTGCGTGGTCGCCTTCGACCACGAGAACAAGCTGCGCGACCTGATCACCATGTTCGACTACCACGTCGAGGGGAACGTCTGCGCGCCCAGCTACGCGCCCTACTTCAACGACGCGGCCAAGTTGGTCGGCGAAGCCTGCGCCAGCTTCGTCCCGCAGTGATCATGGGCTGACCTGCACAAGCCGCGTCTGCGGCGAGCCCCCTGCGGTGACGTAGCCGCCGATAAAGATCCGGTCGAACTCGTCGCGCGCAGCCCCGAGGGCCTCCGAGGACTCCTTACTGGCCGGGAACCAGAGCGCCCACAGGGGCTTTAGCTCCTCCTTGCCGATCGTGCGGGCGAGCGCCTGGCCGCGGAGTACACCGCCCTGCTGACTCGCCCCCGCGATGATGGCCCGGCCCTGCGAGTCGACCACGACATCGCTCCCATACGCGCCCTCGGCCGGGGCCTCGGGCTGATGCCAGGTGCGCACGCCCGCGGGCGTGTAGCGCGAGGTCTCGATGCGTTGCACGCCACCGCAGACATCCTGGCACCCGGCGCCCGTGACCACCACCCCCTCCGGGTGCAGCGCCAGGCCAAAGAACATGCTGTGCTCCCATGTCGCCGACGCTGGCGCGATGATCACGGGCCCGACCACCGCGCTGGTGTGGATGTCGATCGGCACGATCATCCCGCGCGTGTACGTCTTGACTCCCTCGTGCTTGCCCACGCTCAGACCGGCCACCCACGCGATGTCGCCGTCGATGATGACGTCCATGGCGGCGTCCGCGAAGCTGTGCGGGAGTTGATTCGGAGGTTGATAGTCCCAGGTGTCCGCGACCGTGCCGTTATGGGCCGCGTTGACCCCCTGATACACAACATCGAGGTCGCCGCCCTCGACGACGGCAAAGCCCACGCCGAAGCACCCGCCCTCCTCGTCGGCCGCGATGGCGCGCAGGGTCTGGCCGAGCTCACCGGGCCGGTCGACGCCGGTCGGGCTGCCGTCCGGGGCCAGCAGGAGGATGTGCGGCCGCCACTTCAGGCTGGCCTCCTTCACGTTCATCGCCACCCAGATCCCGCCGTCCGGGGCGATCGCCACGTCGGCGACGTGGCCCTCGAGCTCGCTCAATAAAACCTTCTTGCCCCACAGGTCGGTGCCGTCGAGGCCGGAGCGCTTGTGGACGCTCGGCCGCGGGATGTCGGCGCCGATGCGCAGGCCCGCCTCAATCACGTCCCCCTCGGGCGTGAGCGCGATGCGGTGGGTGCGACTGCCGAGCGGACCGGGCATCGACCAGACCGGCTTACCGGCCTCGGGCACCTTGACCTCGAAGGTCGCATCCTCGCTGTCCTCGTACTCGCCGAGCGTGGCGAGCACCTCGACCTTGCGCGTGCCGTTGTCGACGGCGCCCTTCACCGCGAGCGTGCCCACGAACATATTTTGGCCGGCGCCGGCGAGCTCGCCCACGTCGACGCCGTCCAGCTTTACGCGCACCGATGCGGCGTTGGTCTGCACCGTGATCGGCACCGGCCCGGCGGCGTTGACCTCCTCCGGCAGCTCGATCGCCACGACCTCCGGCAAAACGACCTCGCCGCCGTCGCCGTCGCCGGTCGAGCTCGCGGTCCCGGTCTCGCCCGTGCTGCCCACGCTGCCCGTGTCCGGGCT
>JAYUXQ010000563.1:0-4436 GCA_043752905.1 Nannocystis sp.
GCTGCGCCGCGAGGGCGAGCTGCACGTCGCCGAGCTGGGCGACGGCTGCGTGGTTCGGGCCCGCTCGGTGCTGGTCGCGGCCGGGCCGTGGACCTCCGAGCGGCTGCTCGGCACCGCCGGCCGCCAGTTGCTCTCGCTGTCGCGTGGGATCCACGTCGTGCTCAGGGCCGAGGACCTGCCGCTGCGGCAGCCGGTCGTCGTTCAAGCGGCCAAGGAGCGGCGCATTTTGTTCGTGGTCCCGTGGGGCGCGCGGACCTATCTGGGCACCACCGACACCGCCTACGAGGGCGACCCGGGCGCCTCCGGGGTCACGACGGCCGACGCCGAGGACCTCTTCAAGCTCATCGGCCGCATCTTGCCGAGTCAGGGGCTCCGGCACGACCGCATCGTCAGCGCGTGGTCGGGGGTCCGGCCGCTGGTGCGCGCCGCCGCGGCCGACGACGGCGACTCGACCGTCGAGCTGTCCCGCAGCCACCGCATCATCGAGACCGCCACCGGCGTGCTGGCGGTCGTCGGCGGCAAGCTGACGACCTACAGGGCGATGGCCGAGGAGGCCGTCGACCGGGTCGAGAAGGCCCTCGGCCGCGACTTGCCGCGCTGCACCACCCACCGCCGGCCGCTGGTGCCGGGCGTGCCGCTCGACCCTGCCGAACTCGGCAACCCGGTCCTCGCCGACCTCGCCGGCCGGCATGGGCCCCTGGCCCGCGACCTGGCGCAGCGAGTCGCCCGCGAGCCCGCGCTCGGCGAGCGCCTGATCGCCGACTTGCCGTATCTGTGGGTCGAGGTCGAGCACGCGATCGCGGCCGAGGGCTGCGTGCACCTCGAGGACATCCTGCGCCGCCGCCTGCCGCTCGCGCTCACCGACGCCGCGCTGGGGGTCCGCGTGGCGCGTCCGGTCGCCGAGCGTTTGGTGGCGGCCTGGGGCGGCCCGGCCAGCGACGTCGACGCGGAGATCGACCGCTACCGCGAGCTGATGCACCGCGAGACCGGCCGGACCCTGCCCACTTGCTGATGCACGCGAAGGTGCAGCGGATCAGAACACGCCCGCGACCCAGGTCACCGTGCGTGTGACCCAGCCCTCGGGGTGGTTGGCGCCGAGATACACCCCCCCGAGGAAGATCCCGCCGAAGAACAGCGACGGTGAGACCACCCAGCCGAGCAGCCAGCGCAGGCGCGAGGTCGGCTCCTCGGCCTCGACGGTCGCGGGCTGCTTGCTGGCAGGGGCAGGGACGTTGCGCGGAGGCTGGGCCATCAGGGCTCTCTCTCGTCGGAGTCGTCGAACGCGAGTTTGACTTGGAAGGGCAGGCTCTTGTGCTCGAGCATGCGTCGGCGGCTGTCGGCGTCGAGCGCGATCGGCTCGCTGTCGGCCGCGCGCACGTCGGCCATGAAGCTGCCGGTGCGCCACGCCTCGCTGGTCGGGTCGGTCACCGCGGCGGCGCCGAGCGACTCGCCAACCGCACGCAGGATCCCCCGCAGGTGCGGTGCGCGCGAGGCCGGGTTGACCTGCACGAGCGCGAAGCCGGCGTTGAACTCGGGCGTGGCGCCGGCAGGCGCGGCATCCGTGAAGCCATGACTGGTGAAGCCGAGCAGCAGGTCCGAGCCGTCTCGCGAGCGGCGCTTGATGTCGGCGAGCTGCAAGAAGGCGCTGCTGGCCTCGGGGGTCGACCACACGACCACGCCGCGCAGCTCGAGGCGCACGCCGATCTGCTTCTCGAGCACCTCCGAGGCCCACACGACGTGGCGTTGCACGTATGCGATCCAGTCCGGCCGGCGGTCGACGATCTCCGGGTCGACCAGCACCTTGACGCGGATGCGCACCGGCTCGGCCATGCGCCCGTGAAGGTCGTCCGGCAGCGGCAGCGTCGGCGCGAGGGTCAGCGGCACCGGGTCCGTCACCGTCGTCAGCGCGGCCGCCATCGGCTTGGGCGTCGTGTCGACGAGCGACGGGAGCTCGGGCGTCGGCTTCACCGGCTCCGGCGTGGGCACCTGCTTCACAGGCTCCGGCGTGGGCTCCGGCTTCACCGGCTCCGTCGTGGGCTCGGTCTTCACCGGCTCCGTCTTCGCGGCGAGGGCGACGTCCATGCCGAGCCAGTCGCGCTCGAAGCCGAGGACCGTGTCGCGGTTGGCGACGCCGCAGTGGACGCCAACGCCGAACAGCCCGAGCAGCAGCGCGGTCGGGAGGCCGAGCAACAGTGTCAGCTTGGTCAGGCTTCTGAGACGCGAGGAGGCCATGGGGACCGCGGCAGTATACTGCGCTCTCCTGGAACACCAGACCGGCCGGCGAGATTCCCGGCCATCTTCGTTCTGGAGGGTCATGCGGGCGCAGGCTCGCCCGCCCCCGCGCAGGTACGCCGACGGCGCGCTACTTGCCGAGCGCCTCGACGCCGAGGGCACAGGTCTTCGCGTCGCCCATGTCGTAGTCCGGGACCTCGACCAGGTAGGCCCCGGAGATCTGGCGCCAGGTCAGGTAGCCGTCGGCACCGCCGCTGCGCGCGTCCTCGCCGACGACCAGCGAGCCGCTCATCAGCGGCTCCATCTCGGCCTGGGCCTTCGCGGTGCGCAGCCCGACGAACAGCGCGAAGGTGCTGCCTTTCTCGGTCTCGTCGAGGCGCACGAGCCAGCTCAGGTCGCGGCCGTCGCGGTCGGCGTAGGGCCCGTAGATGCGGGCGGTGCCCTCGCGGGACGTCTCGGGGACGCCGTCGAGGAACTCGACCACGCGCCCCGAGGTCTCGACGAGCTGCGTGATCCAGCCGCCGCCGAGCAGCGAGAGGACGGCGGAGGCGGCGACGGCGGAGGTACGAAGCGTGCGGGTCGAGGTCGGCATACCGGTCCCTGTTGCGCGTCTCGGGCCGCCCCGGCATCCCTGGATCCCGGTTTATTTTCCGATACTTATAAAAGTGCGCAGGTCCGGCCGGGCGTCGCTGTGGTGTCCTGCAACGTCGCAACTCGCCGCAGGGTATGCTGGCGCGCATGCCCGGCTTCCAGGTCCGCGTCGTCGGCGTCGGTGACGCCTTCACTGCCCGCTATTACAATGCCTGTCTGCTGGTCGAGGCGGGCGACATGCGGCTGTTGATCGACGCCCCGCCGGCGCTGGCCCGGGCCCTGCGCGACCTTTCCGACAGGAGTGCCATCACCGTCGGCCTCGATGACATCGACCACGTGCTGATCACCCACCTGCACGGCGACCACGTCGGCGGTCTCGAGCAGCTGTTGTTCTGGCGCCGCTTCGTCACCGGCCGCAAGACGACGATCCACGCGATCCCCGAGGTCCTCGCCGGGCTGTGGGACACCCGCCTGCGCGGCGGCATGGACACGCTGATGCACCCCGACGGCTCGCAGAGCCGGCTGGAGCTGTCCGACTACGCGCTGGTCCAGCCGCTCGGGCCTGGGGTCCATCGCATCGGCCCGATCGACCTCGAGTGGCGCCGGACGATCCACCACATCCCGACCTCGGCGGTGCGTATGCGCGTCGGCGACCGCGTGATCGGCTACAGCGCCGATACATCGTTCGACCCGACCCTCATCGACTGGCTGTCCGCCAGCGACCTGATCTTCCACGAGACCAATTACGGCGTTCATACCCCGCTCGCTGCCCTTGCTGGGCTCCCGGAGGCCATCCGCGGGCGCATGCGCCTGATCCACTACCCCGACCAGCTCGACCCGGACACTGCCCCGATCGCCTGCGCGCGGGAGGCCGACCGGCTCGAACCCTGATCGCAATGTCGTGGTCCGCCACGCACGCCGCGGTCCCACGGCCCCTCCCCACCACCCTGCGCCGGGCGCCCGCCCCGGCCGTCCCACGAAAAGCCTTGGCAACGCTGTCACGATCGCCGACGATCGTCCACAGCCCTGCCCAGGGCCGGCCTGACCGGGCTGGCCGATGTCTTGCAAGGCGAGGGGCGCGAGCCTTCCCATGACCATCCCGCGCCGGCTGACTTCCATGCTGTGTTCCCGCCCCCGCCTCCGTCCGGGGCGGGCCCTGCTGACGCCGACCTGGCTGCTCGCGCTGGCCACCCTCGGCCTCAACGACCACGTCCTCAAGGGCGCGGGCGTCCTCCCGGGCGCGCTGACCGGCAAGCTCAGCGACCTCGCCGGCATGCTCGTCGCGCCCGCATTGCTCGCCGCGCTGCTCGGCCTGCGCAGCCGTCGTGGCCTGCTGTTTTGCCACCTCGCGGTCGGGGCCGTGTTCGCGGCGATCAAGGTCTCGCCCGCCGCCGCCGATGCATGGTCGTGGCTGATGGGCCTGGCCGGCAACGCGTGGACGATCACCGTCGACCCCACCGACCTCATCGCCCTGCCGATGCTCGCTCTCGGCTGGCGCGCGCTGGTCCCCGCGATGTCCCGGCCCATGCCGGCGCTCCAGCCCCTCGCGCCCCGCCTCGCCCAGGTCGCGGCGATCGTCACCGGCACCGCGCTGTCGGTCGCCACCAGCTCGC
>JAYUXQ010000564.1:0-4436 GCA_043752905.1 Nannocystis sp.
TGGTCTCGTTCTGTCTCGCCGCGGGCGCGTTCACGCTGTTCCAGGTGCCGTACGCGACGATGCCGACGGAGATGACGACGGACTACCACGAGCGTACGAGGCTGGTCGCGTATCGCATGGCGTTCCTGACGGTCGGTATTTTGGCCGGTGGGGCGCTTGCACCGGCCCTGGTGGCGTCCGGCGGCGGCGGGTCGGCCGGGTATGCGCAGATGTCCGTGGTGCTGGCGCTGGTCACGTTCGTGGCGATGCTCGTGGCGTTCTTCGGGACCCGCAGCGCGCCGCAGACCTCGGCGGTGGCGCACACGCTCGGGCTGCGGGAGCAGCTGCGGGTGGCGTTCGGTTACCGGGCCTATCGCACGCTGTTGTTCGCGTATGCGCTGCAGTGCGTCGCGCTCGGGGCGGTGCTCGCCGCGGTGCCGTACTTCGTGCGGTACACGCTCGGCGGGGACGCGGGTGCGATCTCGGTGCTGTTCGTGTGCCTGGTCGGTCCGGCGATCGTGACGATGCCGCTGTGGATCGCGGTGTCGCGGCGGTACGGCAAGCGCGTCGGTTATCTGGCGTCGACGGTGATCTTCGCCGCGATGGCGGGGAGCCTGCTGCTCGCCGGTCCGGGGCCGCTGTGGCGCGTGGGCCTGCAAATAGGTCTGCTCGGGGTCGGCTTCGCGGGGCTGCAGGTGTTCCCGTTCGCGATGCTGCCGGAGCTGATCGACGCCGACGCGCGGGCGACCGGGCTGCGCCGCGAGGGGGTGTTCACGGCGCTGTGGTTCGTCGGCGAGAAGGCCGGCTTCGCGCTCGGCGCCTGGCTGGTCAGCGGGATCCTCGCGGCGACCGGGTTCCTCGAGCGCCGGGCGGGCGAGTTGGTGGTACAGACCGACGGCGCGCTGCTCGGGGTCCACCTCGCCACGGCGCTCGCGCCGGCGATCCTGGCGGCGCTGAGCTTGCCGCTGCTGCTGCATTACACCGAACCCGATCGACACGAGACGAGCCCATCATGAACTTGCCAGAGACCGGCTGGTCCCGCGACCAGATCCTCGCCGAGCTTGCCACGCTGCGCACGCAGGACCTCGCCACCGAGGGCGGGGCCGCGTTCGCGTACATTTATGACTCCGGGGAGCGCGAGGCGCTGTCGCTGGCGGTCGAGGCGTATCGGATGTTTTTGTCGGCGAACGGGCTCGACCCGACGGCCTTCCCGAGCCTGCTGCGGATGGAGAACGAGATCCTCGGGTTTTGCGCGGGGCACCTCGGCGGCGGGCCCGAGGCGGCGGGCAATTTTACGAGTGGCGGGACGGAGAGCTTGATCCTCGCGGTCAAGACGGCGCGCGACTGGGCCCGGGTGCACAGGCCGGAGGTCAAGGAGCCGGAGATGATCGTGCCGGTCAGCGCGCACGCGGCGTTGCACAAGGCGGCGCACTACCTCGGCGTGACGGTCGTGCCGACGGCGATCGATCCGGTGACGTTCAAGGCGGATGTCGCGGCGATCCGCGCGGCGATCACAGACAATACGATCCTGATCGCGGCCTCGGCGGCGAGCTACGCCCACGGGGTCATCGACCCCATCGCGGAGATCGGCGTGATCGCACAGGAGCGTGGGTTGCTGTTTCACGTCGACGCGTGCATCGGCGGGTTCTTGTTGCCATATTTGCGGCGGCTCGGCGAGGCGGTGCCGGCCTTCGATCTCTCGGTGCCGGGGGTGACGTCGATCTCGATGGACCTGCACAAATATGGCTATGCGCCCAAGGGGGCGTCGGTGGTGCTGTACCGCGATAAAGGGTTGCGCCGGCACCAGATCTACGCGTGCGCCGGCTGGACCGGGTACGCGGTGGTCAACGCGACGGTGCAGAGCACGAAGTCCGGCGGACCGATCGCGGCGGCCTGGACGCTGCTGCACGCGATCGGCGACAGGGGCTACCTCGAGCTGGCGCGCAAGAGCCTGGAGGCGACGCGCAAGATCATCGCCGGGGTGCGAGAGATCGCCGGGCTGCGTCTGCTCGGCGAGCCGGCGATGAGCCTGGTCGCGTTCACGGCCGAGGGCGCGCAGGTGTTCACGATCGCCGATGCCATGAAGGCGCGTGGGTGGCTGGTCCAGCCGCAGCTGCAGGGGCTCGGGGCCCCGGCGAGCCTGCACCTGACGATCTCGGCGGGGCATCTGGCGGTGGTCGACCGCTTCCTCGCGGACCTGCGGGCGGCGGTCGGCGAGGCGCGCGAGGCGGCGGAAGATCCGGGGCTGACGATGCTGTTGCAGGCGGCGGCGGGGATGGACTTCACGGCGCTCGATGATCGAGGCTTCGCGCAGGCGCTCGCGCTCGCGGGGGTGCAAGACGGGCGGCTGCCGGATCGCATGGCGGGGATCCATGCATTGCTCAACGCGCTGCCGATCGCGGCGCGCGAGGCGGCGCTGTCGGCCTTCGTGAACGATCTGTACGTCGCGCACGTGGGGGCTCAGACGTCGAAGTAGATGCCTCGCACCCAGCGCGCGCCAGTGAAGCGGGTGCGCGCGTGGAGGGTGCGATGGTTGTCGTAGAGCAGCCAGTCGCCCGGTTCGAGGCGGACGCGGCGGTGGTGCCGGGGGTCGCGGACCAGGCGGATGAAGCTGTCGTGGGCGCGATAGAAGTCGAGCATTCGCGCGAAGGGCAGGGCGTGCGGCGCGAGGGTGAAGTACGAGCAGCGGATCTGGAAACGATCACCGTCGCGGACGATCATCGGCGCGATGACCTCGCGCTCGAAGCTGTGCTGCTTGCGATGGAAGCGGACCGGGACGCTGGTCAGCAGCTCGGCGGCGTGGGCGTCGATCGACTCGAGGTGGCGAAACGCAGCGAGGGCGTCGGCGAGCAAATTCTCGCCGCCGTGGTCGGCGGTGCGGATCCCCTGTAACAGCTGGTAGCGCGGCGGGTGATCGAGGAATGGTTGGTCGGTGTGAAGGCCGATCGCGGCGTCGGTGTAGCCGAGCTGGTCGGTGTTCTGGTTGGTGCTGTTGTCGGTGCGCAGGTCCTCGATGCGGCCGAAGTGGGTGCCGATCACGCGCAGGCCCCGGGCCTCGAAGGCGGCGATCAACGGCTCGGTCGCGGCCTCGGGCGGTGTGGTGTCGTCGGGGTCGTGGCGGACCACGGCGGCGCCGTGCAGTTGCACGCGGTGCCGGGACTCCTGGACCTGCGCGGCGAGGTCACGGCCGCGGCCGGGGAGAACGATGCGCGAGAGGTCGGAGGTCGGGGGGGGCGGGGCCTCGCGGCCGAGCGCGTAGGCGTTGGCGCGCAGCCAGGCCCGCGGGTACGTGCTGCGGTGACCGTCGGGCGCCCACTCGATCTCGAGGATGTCGCCGCGGAGGACCGCGGTGCGCGGGGCGAGGTCGTCGGGCAGCTCCGAGGAGCACAGGGTGCGCTCGCGGGTCTGCGGATGGCGGTCGCAGTCGCAGTTGTGCCGCAGCCAGCGATGGTGGAAGTCGGCGTGCTCGCCGTCCCCGAGCGACACACGCAGCCACTCGAGGTGCAGGAGCACGGGCTCGCGGTCATCCATTATAGTGGATGAGTTATCAGAATACTGAAAACTCCGTCAAGCCCTCGATGCGCCGGCCGTCGGCGGCCGCTGTGTTCGGCCGACGACACGGTCAGGTCGGTCGCGTGGTGGAGGTCGGGCTTGGGGAGATCGGCCGGCGTGTCACAGCGCAGCGGCAGGGCTGAGAGCAGCAGCAGGATCGTCAGGCGAGGTGCAGGGCGAGTGTCAGAGGCGGTGAGAGGGATGCGTGGTCCGCGACCCCCGTCTATCCGCCAGGGTATCTCCAGGCCACCATGCTTGCTTCCTGGAGAGATCAAGCCTAGCATCCGAGCACTGTCGCGTGCGAACTTCGTTTTTTCTGGGGCGAGCATGTTCGGATTCCGGTTCGGATTCCGGTCTGGATTCCGGCACCTCGCAGGCACATTCTCAATCGGCCCGATCCGCTTGATCGTACCGTGCAAGGATGGTCGTGACCCGGCCGCGTCCTCGCCCCTTCGTCACCGCCGAGCTGGCCGTGGCAGTTCTCCGTCGCCAGACCTGGAAGGCCCATGAATCTCAAGACCGTAAACTCAGTGCTCGCCGAGGTTGAAGACGGCCTCAACGGCGGTTTGTCGACGATCGACGTGTTCAGCAAGTCGACCGGCATGACGGTCGCTGGCGTCCGCAGCTCCCCCAAGGCCTGCGCGCTGTTCAACATCCTCTCCGAGCGCATCACGGAGACGATCAAGAAGTCGGGCCTGCCGGTGCCGGACTACGTCAGCCAGACGCTGCTGCGCCTCGGCGAGGACGGCGGCACGATGATCATCGTCACCGACCTCACCGACAAGTACCGCATGGGTATGGCCGTCGACGTGAACAAGGCGAGCCTCGGCGTGCTGATCAGCGTGGTCCTGCCGGACGCGATCCCGCGGCTGCGCGACGCGCTCCGCTGAGCCGCGAGCGCGGCA
>JAYUXQ010000565.1:0-1691 GCA_043752905.1 Nannocystis sp.
CGCGTTCGGGGCGCCCTCGAAGCCCGGGTCGCACTTGCACGCCTTGGCGACCGCGTCCCAGCCGCTGTTGAGCGGGCAGCCCTGGTCGACCGCGACGCATTGCGAGTTGTCCGCGCTCGGCTTGAAGCCGTCCTTACAAAAACATTGCCCGTTGGCCTCGATGCTGTCGGCCGGGCAGATCACGTTGTCGACCGCCACGCAGGTCGACCCGTCGCCGTTGGGCACGTAGCCGGCGTCGCAGTAGCACACGCCGCCCTTGTCGCTGGCGTTCTGCGGGCAGCCCTCCATCGGCACGTCGGCCTTGCCGAGCACGCCGACGCCGACCCACGCGGTCGCCGTCGCGGTGCAGTCGGCCGCGCTCGCCTGCTTGGCGGCGACCAGCTCGTCGCACGCCGTCAACGTCCCCTCGGCCATGTCGACGAAGCTCGCGTAGCTGTTGACATGATTTTTATAGAGCGTGCGATACCAGATCTTCTCGACCAGCTCGCGGCTCTTCGCGGTCGCCAGCAGGTACGCCGCATGGTTCGGGATCCCGCTGTTGACGTGGACCCCGCCGAAGTCCTCGAGCCCTTTGTAAAGGCCGCTCATGTGCTTGGGCTGATCGCCCTTTTCGGGGTCGGAGAAGCTGCGCGCGAAGCCCTGTGGGAACTGGCCCGGTCGGACGATGTCCTCGCCGATCAGCCAGTCTTCACGATCGACCATCACCGCCATGACGTCCGCGAAGCTCTCGTTGAGCGCGCCCGGCTGGCCCTGATACACCAGGTCGACCGTGCCGGTGACGACCGCGTGCGAGAACTCGTGGGCCGACACATCGAGCGCGCGCGTGAACTCTTTAAAAAACACCGCGTCGCCGTCGCCGATCGCCATGTGCTTGTTGTACGAGTCCCAGAACGCGTTCGGGAAGTCCTGACCGAAGTGGACCAGCTGCCGCACCTGCGCGCCCTTGCCGTCCCACGAGTTGCGCCCGTGGGTCTTGGCGTAATAGTCGATGACGCGCTGCATATGATTGTGCGCGGTCGCCAGCGGCTTGGACCACCCGGTCTTGCTGCTCGCGGTCGCCAGCGTCGCCTCGTTCTGCGTGCTCTGGGCGTCGAAGGTCTGCAGGGTCGCCGCCGCCAGGCCCTTGCTCTGGTCGAACAGCGCGTAATACCCCTTGTCCTCGTAGTTCGAGATCCGCAGCGTCACCTGTTTGTCGAACATGTCGGTCGCCGTGCCGGTGGTCGCCGTGACCTTCTCGGTGTGCACGAGCGCGTGCCGGGCCAGCACCGCGCCGGTGTTGGCGTCGACGTAGGTCGCAAAGTGCTGCGGCGCGCCGTCCCGCTGCTCCACCGACTGCACCAGCCGCCACGTCAGCGACCCGCCGTCACCCTCGGCCCGACCCGGCCACACGCCGAGCACCGGCGCGTCGAGCTCGCGGACCACACCGTCGCGCGCGTGCGCGGCGTTCCACCGGCGCGCCCGCTGCTGCGCCGCCGCGCCGCCGTAACGCAGCGTCATCGCCGGCGCGAGCGCGCCGAGCTTTTGCGCGTTGATCGAGGTCAGGGCCCCCGCGTCGTCGAAGTGCGCGGCCACCTCGGCGCCCCACACCGGCAAGCCGTGATAGTGCACGTCGAGCACGACGTGCAGACCGTCACCTGGCGCCTCGGACATGTGGCGCTGGAGCAGCGCGACCGCCCCCGGCGCGGCGAGCA
>JAYUXQ010000566.1:0-4432 GCA_043752905.1 Nannocystis sp.
TCCCCCGAGATGTCCCCGGCGACCATCGTGTACGCATACTCGGCGATGGGGGTCGAACCCGCCACCGTGAAGCTCCCGTCGCCGACGCCCCTCAGGGTCACCAGCGCGTCGCCCTCGTACGAGATGAACGCCAGGTCCAGGTGCGCATCGCCGTCGAAGGAGCCCGCCACGAGACCCACCGACTCCCCCGCCACCGCCATGGGAAGCGCGATGGCGTCGGCCTCCAGCGCCCCCCCGAGCCGCACCCCGGCCTCACCAGGGCCCGTGGCGACCAGCAAGTCGTCGAGACCGTCACCGTCAAAGTCCGCGATCACCTGCACCGCCGTCGACTGCTCGAGCCAAGTGACCGCCCCGGATGACCCGAAGCTGCTTGACCGAGGATCGGCGCGCAGCAGCGAGACCGCTCCAGAGTCGTCGACGCGGCCGATCATCCCCTCGATGCCGAGGTCCGTCGCGAGCGCGAGCGCGAGCAGATGATAGAGGCGCCCCTGCGCGGGCGCGGGCGCCCCTGACACCTGCATCACGCTTCGGCCGCCGCGCGCGGCCACCAACCCGTGCCGCGCCGTCAGGTTGAGGATCGGGCCGGGTCCCTCGCCGCCCGACTCGAGCCCGAGCACGGCGAGCGACGGCGAGACCTCCGACCAGGGCGACCCATCGCCGAGCCCGCCCGGGCTTCCACCCGAATGCACCACCACGTCTCCGAACAGCCCGCGAATCACCAGATCGTCGACGCCGTCGACGCCATCGACATCGACGACAAGCGCCTGCGCAGGGCTCCGCGCCGTCCGCGAGGCCGCCCCGGCGACGAACCCCCGCCCCCCCACCGGCGTCGCCGCCGTCAGGAGGTCGAGCTCCGTATTGACCTGCCACAACTGTGTGAAGTCCGCGCCCGCGCGCACGGCGATCGCCGTCGTGCCCGGCGAGCCACACAGCGGATCCCACACGCGGACTTCGGCGCCCTCGAGGCTGAGCGCCGAGAGCGAGCCATCCAGCGCCCCGGCGACCACGACCTCCACTGCACCATCCGCGTCGAGATCGACGACCTCGACCGCACGCGGACCTGCCCCCACCGCGATCCGCCGCTGCGACCCCCCGTCCGGGGCCGCGGGGCAGGAGAGCACGCTGATATCATCGTCCTCGAAGTTGGCGGTGACGATGTCCGTACAACCATCCGCGTCGACATCACCGACCGCGACCCCGAGCGGACGACGGCCCACGTCGTGGCTGGTCATGTCGCCCCTGAACACCCCCTGCTTCGACCGCGATATCCGGGTCACATGCACCCGATCCCGGGCAGGGTCCACCATCACAACCTCGGATTGCCCGTCCCCGTCGAGATCCGCCGCCTCCATCAGACCCGCAAGGTCGAGGCTCGCCGCGGCGCGGGGCTGAAGCTCGCGTGAGGCCGCCGACTGCGCCTCATGGGCGGGGCACAGACCCTCCACGACCGGCACGGCCGCCCCTGCGCCGCACCCGTCGACCCCCAACAACAGCACCGCCCCAAACCAGCGCTCACGGGCCGACATGCTTCACCTCGTCGATGGTCTGGAGCGGCTGGACGATCGCCGCGCCGAACGGCGCATCATCATTACCCTGAATCCCCTGGCAAGCGATCGCCCCCTTATCAGGGTGTGTATAGTCCGTCACCTCGCACTCCAGATCTCCGCGCAGGTCCTTGATCAGATCCCACTTCTCCGAATTGGGGATGCGATACCTCCCCCGAAGGATGTTCGGGATGTCGCAGTACCCCGCGGACGCCACGCCCTTCTCCTCGGCGATCGCATCACACTCCAGTCGGTCATAAAGCGCGTTGTAACAGTCCTTGATGTTCGCGACCATGTAATCGTGAACCGCCACGAACTTATTCAGCGCAAGAGCCGGCGTCTCTCCGGCGTCTTCCAGGCCCTTGATGGTCGCGCGCAGCTCATAGACCATCCGAAAGCAGCTCTGTTGCGCGCAGTCGAGCAGGCAGTATCTCTCATGCGGTGGCCGCAGGCCAAGGTCCGCGCAGCCGTCGATATACTGATCCGAGCAACACGCGATCACCTGCGCTTGCTCGTACGACTTCACCGAAAACGGGAACGTGTAATCACGCGGATACATATCATCGTACCCAGTGCCGAATGGATCCGCGTTCAAACGTATACGCGCGGTGCCGTCGCACTGAAACACCGTCCGGGTCTGCCCGGGATCATCGAAGATGCAAACGTCGTTGTAGCCGGGGCAAAGCTCCTGGCCACCCGTCGGCGTCGGCTCGCCCGTAACCCCGGGCCCGCCCGACGTCGGCACGGTGTTCGTGGTCACCGGGGTCACGGGATTCTCCGTCCCACCGGCGCTCATCTGAACGTCATCTGGGCGGTCGCAGGCCTTGCAACCGTTGATGGCCGCTACACTCGCTGCGAGCATCGTCAGCACCAAAATTCTCGGCACGCGCGTGAGCATGGCCCAGCCTACGCTGGGCCCTACGGCGCGTCAACCGCTGCGCGCAGACGCCCGACATTTGCGGCCCCGCCAGACTTTCGCTAAAGGACGCCGACTACTCTGCACCAAGGACCGATAGCCCGATCTCTCCGGGGTCATCGATATGACGCATCAGCATCGTGTAGTAGCGCCCCGCCTTCAAGTTGAACATCCGGGACTCGCCGGGCGACAGCGATTCGTAGAAGGCGTCGCCGCAGCGCGACCCACACCGCGCGACCACCACGAGGGCGCCATCCAGCCCGGCGCCCACTGCCGATAGTCGATACTCACCGCCCACTTCCACCTCGAAGGCCCGGGTCGTCCACATGATCCCGGACACCGGCCCCAGGACGTCGTCTCGCTCACAGCCCAGCGTCACCACCGAAGACCACGTCCGTGCGGGCGCGGGGTCCCATGGCACCAGCGGCGCGCTGCACTCGACGAGCGCCGGGCGATACTCCGCCAGCGGACACTCCGGCACATCCCTGTAGGCCGCCAGCGCCTCCGCGAGCGTCTCGCCCGTCACCTCGCGCATCATCCGGTCCTGCTCCTCGACCAGCCGCCCGCCCAGGCGTCGACGTGTAAGCAGGTCGACCGGACCGGCCCCGTAGCGGTCCAGGAGGAATCTGGTGAAGTGCGCCGCGCGACCGAGGAGCGGCGCCGGGAGGTTGATGGATGGATCCGCGAAGCCGAGCAGATCCTCGATCGACCCGATCAAGTCGTGCTTATTCCATGGCAAATTCTCCTCAAAAAGGTAAGCGAGTCCCTCGGCAAACATCGGATCCAGCCTCAGCCCGTTCGATCCGTGGATCGCATGCACCAACTCGTGCGTAAGCGGCACGTACGGACTAATGACGCGCTCCTCGCGATACTGGTAGCAGGCTCGCCCTTCGGGCGGACAGAATTTCGGCACATCCTCCTGACTCACCCAGTAAAAGTCGATCGACGCCAGGCTCAGGCCGAACATCGCGGTGATGGCCTCCACCTGCGCGTCCATATAATCCAGCGACCCCGCGCAGAATTCCGCGTCCTCGGCCTTGTACACCTGGACGTGCTCCCCCGAGACCCGCTGCTCGGGCAGGTCCTCCTGGCAACCCGCGACGAGCACGCAGAGACCGAGCCCGGTCCTCGTGCCCAGCCTGGTCCGCGTCGTCACCGTCGTCCTCCCGTCGCCGTCATGGCCGTCTCGGGGCGGCGCCCGAGGGCACCGCCGTTGCCCATCATAGCACGTCGCTGAGCTTCACCGCGATGCCGAACACACCGAGGCACATCTCGTCGAGGGTGGCCTCGCCGAGCTTGACGTCCTGGGGCTCGCTGAGGCCCTGCTCGGCGAGCGCGCGGACCAGGAACGGGTTGGTCATCGAGTTGTTGTAGGTGCAGCGCAGGTAGACCTCGTCGCCCGGGTACAGGCGCGGCACCGTCTCGAGGTCCGTGTCGTAGCCGTAGAGGCGCTGCCACTGGAAGTCCCAGCGGGGGGTCTGGACCAGGCACTCCGAGTCGGGCACGCCCTCCACGGGGGTCTTGTGCTGGATGCCGATCTTCATGTCGGTGCCGACGTAGTGCATATGGCTGGAGGCCGCGAACACGCGCAGCTCCGGGATGTCGGTGCCCAGGCCGATCATCATCTCCTCGGTGTGGTCGACCGCGCCCGCCGGGATGTTGAACACCGGGAAGCCCGGGTCGTTCGGGCCCGGCAGCAGGCCGCCGCCCGCGCCGCCCTCGTTGCCGAGCAGCGCCAGCATGCCGACGTAGGTCGGCAGGCCATCGAAGATGCGCAGGTCGATCGAGGTGCTGCTGTCGCGCTCCTCCACGCCCGTCGGGTGGTAGTGCACGCTGAGCACGATGCGCGAGCCGGCGGTCACGCGCATCGCGACCTGATCGGGCGGCACGAACGGCAGCGAGCCCGGGGCCCACACGCCGATCAGCCCGGTCGTGTCGACGCCCGGCCCGCCGAAGCACGGGTACGGCTCGC
>JAYUXQ010000567.1:0-1690 GCA_043752905.1 Nannocystis sp.
AACCTCATCGTCCGCAACAACGTCCTCGGCGCACCGATCCGCGCCGTCACCCATCCGCCGGTCGAGCTCCCGGTCCTGCCCCGCCACGCCTACTTCACCATCACGCCCGACGACCCCTCGTGGCAGGAGGTGCTGCGCGAGCGCAACGTCGCCGTCTACCTCCCGCGCCCCTACGACCCCGAGCACGCCCGCGTCACCCTGATGGCGATCCCCGACGAGGCCTGAAACCATGTCCGCACCCGTCACCAGCGAGCGTGCCATCGCGGCCTGGGTCGACCGCCGCAGCGCCCCCTGTTTTCACCACGCGCTCCTCCTCCAGCGCGCCGAGCTGCGCACCTGGGACGACCCCACCGCCGACCCCATCCTCCATTCTCTCCTAAAATCACTCGCCGGCCTCCAGCTCGACGACGAGGCCCGCGAGCTCGGCCTCCACCGCGACCACATCGCGGCGATCCGCTTCGCCATCGTCGCCCTCCTCGACGAGTGCGCCGCCCACCAGCCTGGCAGCGAGCGCTGGCGCGAGCGCCTGTTCGACGGCGCCGGCCTCCCGCGCAGCGCCAACGTCGGCCACGAATTCTTCGTCGCTCTCGAGCGACGCCTCGCCCTCCCCGCCCCCGCCCCCGCCGACCTCGCCGTCCTCCAGGTCCACGCCGTCTGCCTGTTCCTCGGCCTGCGCGGCCGCTACGGCGCCCACATCGAGGCCGCCGAGTCCGAGCTGCAACACCAACTGCGCCGCCTCCACCTCAAGCTGCGCCCGCTCCTCGCCTCCCGCCTCCCACCCACCTCCCCCACGCCCGCGCTCGCCCTCCCCCGCGGCCCGTCCCGCGCCGCCCTGCGCGTCGCGGGCCTGCTCATGATCTTCGTCCTCGCCCTCGTCGCCGGCCTACGCAACGGCGTCCACACCCAGGCCGACCTCCTCCAGTCCCGCCTCACCGCCCTCCCCTGAGCTGACAGCCAGGCCCGCCGTCCCGGTGCACCGCTCTGCCGCTCGCAGAGTCGGCGCCCAGCCACGCCTCACGCCCGTTATCCAGCTGTCCCCCGGGACAGCTCGAGTCCCCATGCCACGCCTCCGCGCCCTCACCCCCTGGCTGCTCGCCCTGCTCGCCCTCGCCTGGGCCGCCGCACCATATGTCTCGAAGGACAGCCTACTCGCCGCCGCACCATACATCGCCGCGATCTCCCTCGTCCTCCTGCTCACCCTCGTCATCATCAAGCTACGCCGCCGCCGGGTCACCCCGCCCGACCCCAAGACCCTCCTCACCCTCGAACGCCGCGACGCCCTCACCCGCACCGTCGCCGAGGCCGCCCGCCACCGCCCCACGAACATCTGGCTGTGCCTCGGGCTCCCACGCCACGGCAAGACCGCCCTGCTGGCCACCACCGGCCCCCTGCGCACCCTCGGCCAACCATCCCACCCCACCCCATCCATGCAGCTACACCTCGCCGAGGCCGGCGAGCTCCTGCTCGAGCACCCCGGCGTCGCCTGCGAGCTCGCCCCGCTCACCGCCCTGCGCCCCCGCCAGCCCCTCGACGGCATCCTCCTCGTCATCGGCCTGCCCGAGCTCCTCGCCAGCGACCCCGCGATCCTCGTCGCCGCTCTCCGCCCGCAACTGCTCGCCGTCCTCGACACCCTCGCCGTCGACGTACCGATCTACCTCGTGTGCAGCAAGCTCGACCGCATCGCCGGTCA
>JAYUXQ010000568.1:0-4418 GCA_043752905.1 Nannocystis sp.
TCGATGAACTCGACAAAGGCGTCCTTGACCGCGTCGAACGATCCGTAGTGATCGAGATGTTCGGGATCGATATTGGTGACCACCGCGACCGTGCCGTCAAGGCGCAGGAAACTGCCGTCGCTTTCGTCGGCTTCGACCACCATCCAGTCGCTCGCGCCCAGACGCGCATTCGATCCATAACTGTTGATGATCCCGCCGTTGATCACAGTCGGATCCACCCCGCCCGCATCGAGCATTGCCGCAATCATGCTGGTCGTGGTGGTCTTGCCATGCGTCCCCGCCACCGCAACCGTCGATTTAAGCCGCATCAGTTCGGCCAGCATTTCCGCCCGCCGCACCACCGGAATCCGCCGTTCATACGCTGCCGCGACTTCGGGATTGGCGCGCTTGATCGCAGTCGAGATCACTACCACCGCTGCATCGCCCAGATTATCGGCGTCATGCCCGATGGCGACGGGAATGCCACGCTTGCGCAACCCCTCTACCACATAGCCTTCGGCAACGTCGGATCCCTGAACCTTGTAGCCCAGATTGTGCATTACTTCGGCAATGCCCGACATGCCGATGCCGCCGATGCCGACGAAGTGGATGTGAGTGTCGCTCTTGCGGAACATGCGGGGCCGCGAGCTTACTCCTGCTGCCCGGCCGCGAAAACGTGCTACATCGCAGCCGTGACCGATTTCGCGCACGGCGCAGATGGCCCGCAGCGGCCCCCGCAGACCATCGAGGCGACCGGGACGGCCCGCGCCGATCGCCTGGCCCGCGCGCTCGGCCCATGGTTCGTCCAGCACCAGCGAGACCTCGAGTGGCGCCGGACCCGCGACCCGTACGCGATCTGGGTCTCCGAGGTGATGCTGCAACAGACCCGCGTCGACACCGTGAAGGCCTACTGGACGCCCTTCATGCGCAAGTTCCCCGACGTCGCCACCCTCGCCGCCGCCGACGAGCAGCAGGTGCTCGCCGCGTGGAGCGGCCTCGGCTACTACCGCCGCGCCCGCCTGCTGCATCAGGGTGCCCGCCACGTGCACACCACGATGGCCGGCACCCTGCCGACGAAGCCCGACGAGCTGCGCCAGATCCCCGGCATTGGTCGCTACACCGCCGGTGCGATCGCCTCGATCGCCCACGATGCCCCCCATGCGCTGGTCGACGGCAACGTCGCGCGGGTGCTCTCGCGTCTGCAGGCGATCAGCGACCCGAAACAGCAGCAGGCGGCCGCGGCCGGCCACTGGATCATGGCCCAGCAGATCCTCGAGGCCGGCTCGCCGCGGGTGCTCGCGCAGGCGCTGATGGAGCTCGGCGCGACCGTCTGCACCCCGCAGCTCCCGCGCTGCGGCGAGTGTCCGGTGCGCGGCGAGTGCCTCGCGTTCGCCAGCGACCTCGTCGCCACGATCCCCGCCCCCAAGAAGAGGGCCCCGTCGCCGCAGCAGGACCTGTGGGCGCTGGCACTACGGCATCAGGGAAGACTGCTGCTGGTCCGCCGCCCCGCCGAGGGCCTGCTCGCCGGCATGTGGACCCTCCCCTTGCTCGAGCGCCCCACGGCCGCGCCGGAGGCCCCACACGGCAGCCTCTTCGACCACGCGAGGCCCACGCCCGCCGCGATCCGCAAGCTCACCGGCGTCCACGTGGTCAAGCCCGAGGCCCTGCGCGACCCCGTCAAGCACGTGTTCACCCACCGCGTGTGGATCCTCTGGCCCGTGCGCGCCGAGGTCGACATGAGCAAGCTGTCCGATGAGTCAGGTGCAGCGCTGGGCGAGCACGCATGGATCGCCCCCGGCGAGCGCCCGGTCGGCGGCATCCCGACGATCACCGAAAAGCTGCTCGAGCCCCTCGGTTACTGATGCCTGAGCTTGTTCCTGGGGATGACTTTACGAGGCTCCGCTCCCCGCGACTGCTGCTGCTCGCCATTCTCGGCGCCTGCCAGGCGCCGACCTCCGACTCGTCGGGCTTCTCGAGCACACCGGCGATCACGACGGTCCCTCCCGGGTCGACCGACACCACGACGGCGGACAGCACCGGCCCCAGTGCCGCGAGCACCTCGACGTCGTCGGCGGGGTCCAGGTCTCGATGCCTGTGAGCACGTCGTACTCGAGCAGCGCGAGGCGGTCGCCGACCATCACGAGCGTGTCGTCCGCGAAGGCGCAGTCGCGGGCAGTCTCCGAAGATTTATGCGGGGGCTTGCCAGGTGCCGGGTAGTCGAACAGCCGCTCCTCGACGTCCTGGCCCGGCCGCACGAGCGCCGCGAACGCGTCGATGCCGTCCGGCGTCGCCACCTTCTTCGCGCCACAGACCGCGAGCATATCCGGGTGACGCGCGAGCGCGAGGGCCTTGTCGCCGACCGACCCCACGGCGATCTGCTTGGCGCCCTTGCCCCACAATAAGATCTCTCCGAGCCACCAGTACAAGCCGCCGTCGCCCTTGCGATCGACGAGCACCTGCAGGGCGCCGGTCTCCGGGTTCACCGTCAGGTCGGTCGCCGCACAGTAGGACGTGGGCAACACGGACACCATGTCGGCGGCGCCCCACTTGTTGTCCAGGCCGCGGACGCGGACAAAGCAGCGCGGCTCGCCCTGGAGATAGTAGGTGCCGAGCTCGACGAACCTGCGGTCGGGCAACACGCCCATCGCCACGACGAACCCGCTGCTGCCGATCAGGTCGCCGGTCTCCCATGCGGTCTGTTGCCCGGGATCCGGGAGCGCGATGTAGTAAGGAGCGGGTACCGATACACCGTCGATGCCCTCGCGCCACGGCGTCAACGCGGCGATGTGCTCGCCGTTGTCCAGGGCCGTGAATGCGTCGATCTGTCCGATGAAGCCGCCGACCATGCCCGGCACCAGCTCGATCACCTCGCCCGTTTCCAGCGCCATGCGCACACCGTCGGCGTTCTCGGTCGCCACTTCGATCTCGATCAGACCGTTGTCCTCCACAAGATCGGGCTCGACGTCGAAGCTGACAATGGTCGGCGGCGCCTCGGGTTGGTCCGCCGTCGTGCTGCTGCCGGGCTCGGTGCCGGTCTCGATCGAATCGACGCTGGTGGTGTCGGTGCCGGAGTCCCCGGCCGATGTCGTCGGCGTAGGGTCCCCGGTGCTCGCCGGGTTGACGAAGGACGTAGCGTCCCCCGAGACAGCGTTGCAGCCCGTTGCCTTGCGGCTCACCGTTCGTGGTCCGGCTGTCCTTGTCGTCCATTCTAGCCTCGCCGTCTATAAGGGTACGATTGTGCTCGAAGTCAAGCACGAAGGTGGGCGGATGAACGCCTGGATAGCTTACGCGTCGGCCGCTGACAGCTTCAGTGGCGTGGCCGTTCCGGATCTTCTACGGTGTCTCCGTGGCAGCACGGGCACGGGAACACATCACGACGGAGGAGTTGCTGGCGGTCACCAAGTCGACCCGCGACACGTTGTATCAGTGGGTCGTACAAGGTCTCCTACCGCGACCACGGATCGACACCGACGCGAGCGGCCGACAGTTCGCCGCCTGGGTGCCTGACGCCCTCGAGCGAGTGCGCCTCATCGTCGCTGGCTTGCACGCCGGCCAGACGAAGGACGAGATGATCGACCTCATCAACCGACGCTGGCCTCGGCAATAACACCCGCCAATGACGGTGCATGGCGCCTGCGCTACAGCTCGCCCGTCTGCTGGGCCAGCTCGCGGATCAGCGGCTCGAGGCCGTTGGTCTTGATCTCGAGCGCGAGCGCCATTTGCCGGCCGAGCTTGCCCTCCGGGAAGCCCTGGCGCCGAAAATACAGCAGGTACGGCTCCGGCAGCGCGGTCAGCCGCCAGCCCTCGTACTTGCCGAAGGGCATGCGCGCCCGGATCAGCTCGAGCAGGACTTGCGGGTCGGGGACGAGCTCCACCGCGACAGTCTACCTCAGGGCACCGAGCTGCCGCACATGCTGTCGACGCAGGCGACGACGATCAGCGCCGGGTCATCCGCGACCTTGCCGTCGTCGGCGGTGGTCGGCATCGCCGCGCATTCGCACTGACCATACTCCATCTGGCACTGCGTCTCCGCCTCGCCGAACATCTTGCCGACCGCGCTGCTCAGGCCCCACGCGACCAGCGTCCCGCAGCAGTCCACCTGGTGGAACACGATCGTGCACTCGCTGTCGTCCGCGCAGCTGCGGTCGAACTCCGGAAACTGCGGTGGATCGGCGGCGCAGCCCTGGGCCCCGCTGCCGGTGCTCGACGAGTCCGTGGTCCCATCGGTCGTCACCTCGCACTCGACGCACTCGCACTTCCACTCGCCGTCCACGCACGTATCCTTCGCCGTGCAGCTGTCCGAACACGGGCTGCAGGTGTTCGAGCCGCACTCGGCGTCCTGCGTGGGGTTGGTCTCGCTCGTGACGGTGGCGACGCCGCCAGTGGTGCCCGGGTCGCTGCTCGCCGTGCTCGCCGTGCTCGCCGTGCTCGCCGTGCTC
>JAYUXQ010000569.1:0-1684 GCA_043752905.1 Nannocystis sp.
CGACCGGGCTCGAGGGACATGTCCGGACGGACATGTCGCTTGCGCCAGGGCAGCCGCGACGAGGCCGATGCATCGCGAAAGTTACCCCCGTCGCTTTCCGATAGCCCGTGCGCGCCTGCCCTGCTGTTGGCCGAGGCGGCCCAGCGCGCGCAGGCCAGCGTCGTCGCCCTCGAGCCGCATATACAGGACGGCTGGCTGATCGAGCTCGACGCCCGCGCGGAGGATCGCGCGTGAGCGAGGCCGATTTACAGCGGCCCGCGGAGGCGGCCGTGCAGGCGGCCGTGCAGGTGCCGGTGCAGGATCTGGTGCCACAGCGCCCGCCGATGCTGCTGCTGGACGCCGTGGCCGCGTGGGACGGCGAGACGCTGTCGTGCGCCAGCACGGTGCGCGCGGAGTGGTTGCTGGTCGAGGGCGACAGCATGCCGGCCGCGGCGCTGCTCGAGGTGATGGCGCAGACGGTCGCCGCGCTGTACGGATTCCAAGGGCGCGCGCGGGGCGAGCCGGTGCGGGTCGGGCTGCTGCTCGGCTGCCGCGCGCTCGCCTTGCACGTGCCTCGCGTGGCGGTCGGCGAGGCGCTGATCGCCACGGCGCGCCAGGCCTACGCGATGGACGCGATCGCCGAGTTTCATTGCCGCGTCGAGCGTGTCGGAGGCCCGTGCCTTGCGGAGGGCAGCCTGCACGTGGTGCGCGGCGACCAGGAGGTACAGGCACCGTGAGACCGAGAGCCCTCGTCACCGGAGCGAGCCGCGGGATCGGGGCGGCGATCGCCGAGGCCCTGGCCGCGGCCGGACACCCCGTGCTGCTCAACTATCGCAGCGACACGACCGCGGCCGAGGCCGTGGCGGGCAGGATCCGCGAGGCGGGCGGCACCGTCACGCTGGTGCCCTTCGACGTCGGCGACCCCGAGACCAGCGCCGCGGCGATGGCGGAGATCCTCGCCGACCCGGCGCCGCTCGGCGTGATCGTCAACAACGCCGGGGTCGCGCGCGACAACCCGCTGCCGGCGCTCGAGCGCGAGGACTGGGACCTCGTCATGCGCACGACCCTCGGCGGTTTTTACAACGTGACGCGCCCGGCGGTCATGCCGATGGTGCGCCGCCGCTGGGGTCGCATCATCAACATGAGCTCGGTCTCGGCGGTGATCGGCAACCGCGGCCAGGTCGCCTACGCGGCCGCCAAGGCCGGGATCATCGGGGCCACCAGGTCACTCTCGCTGGAGCTCGCGCGCCGCGGGATCACCGTCAACGCGGTCGCGCCGGGCCTGATCGAGACCGACATGATCAAGGATGTCCCGCTCGAGCACGTGATGCCGCGGATCCCCGCGCAAAGACTCGGGCAACCGGGCGAGGTCGCCGCGCTGGTCGCGTTCCTCGCCAGCGACGCCGCCGGGTACATCACCGGGCAGGTGATCGGGATCAACGGCGGCATGGCATGAGGGGGGGGCGTGACATGGATCAATTGCATGACGTGATCATCATCGGCTGCGGGCCGGCCGGTTCGACCGCGGCGAACCTGCTCGCGCACGCGGGGCGCGACGTCCTCGTGCTCGAGCGCGAGGACTTCCCGCGCTTTCACATCGGCGAGTCGCTGCTGCCGATCGACGTGCCATTGTTCGAGCGGCTCGGCCTCGAGATCGACGCGCGTGACTTTCAGTTCAAGCAGGGCGCGGAGTTCATCGACGAGC
>JAYUXQ010000570.1:0-1683 GCA_043752905.1 Nannocystis sp.
CGCACGGCCCAGGCGCGGGTGGTCGTGCTGGCGACCGCCAGCCCCTACGCCCACGTCGGTCTCATCGAGCGTGCCGGCGATCGGGTCTACGTGGTCGAGGCGGTCCAGCCGGTCCAGCGCACCCCGTGGGCCGCATGGCGCGAGCGCGGGCTCGGCGGGCGCGTCACCGTGCTGCGCCACCGCGGCCTCGACGACGCCCGACGGACGGCGGTGATCACCGCCGCGAAGCGCCACCTCGGCCGCCCCTACGACCTGTACTTCGCGCCAGGTGACGATCGCATCTATTGCAGCGAGCTGGTCCGGCTCGCCTACGCCGCCGTCGGCGTCGAGCTCGGCGAGTCGACCCCCGCGGCCGCGCTCGGCCTGCACACCGCCCCCGTGCAGGCGCTGCTACGCCGGCGCTGGCGGGCCCACCCGAGCTGCTCGGGCGCGCCCACGCTGGCCGCCTGCATGCCGGCCCTCGAGCGCCTGGAGATCGTCACCCCCGTCAGCTTGCGCCGCGATCGCCAGCTCACCCTCGTCGCCAGCGACTACCCCGCGGCCCTGCGCTAAGCGGCTGGCCCGGTGCCCGCGGGGCGTGGCAAAGTCGCCGCATGTCCGTACCACGCCCGCTCGCCGACGTCGCCCGGGACCTCGGCATCGACCCCACGCACCGCAGCTATCTCCCGTACGGTCACGACTTCGCCAAGCTCGACACCGCCGCCGCTGGCGAGGGCGAGCACGCGGGCAAGCTGGTGGTCGTCTCCGCGGTCACCCCGACCCCGCTGGGCGAGGGCAAGACCGTCACCTCGATCAGCCTCAGCATGAGCCTCAACAAGATCAAGGAGCCGTGCATCGTGTGCCTGCGCCAGCCCTCGCTGGGCCCCGTGTTCGGCAGCAAGGGCGGCGGCGCGGGCGGTGGTCGGGCGCAGGTCGTCCCGGCCGACGCGATCAACCTCGGCATGACCGGCGACGGCCACGCCATCGGTGCCGCCCATAATCTGCTCGCCGCGATGCTCGACGCTCACCTGCGCCACGGCAACGAGCTCCGCCTCGACCCCGTGCGTGTGACCTGGCCGCGCGTCAGCCCCGTCAACGACGGCGCCCTGCGCAAGCTGATCGTCGGCCTCGGCGGCCCGCTCAACGGCGTCCCGCGCGAGAGCTTCTTCGAGATCAACGAGGCCAGCGAGGTCATGGCGATCGTCGCGCTGGCCCGCGACCGCGCCGACCTGCGCCGCCGCCTCGGTGCGATCGTCGTCGGTCAGGACGTCGCCGGCAACCCCGTGCGCGCCGAGCAGCTCGGCGCCGCCGGGGCCATGAGCGTGCTGCTGCGCGACGCCGTGTTCCCGACCCTGACCCAGACCTCCGAGGGCACCCCCGCCCTGATCCACGCCGGACCGTTCGCCAACATCGCCCACGGCAACAACTCGATCGTCGCGACCCGCTTCGCCCTGACCCGCGCCCCGTGGGTCGTCACCGAGTGTGGCTTCGGCAGCGACCTCGGGCTCGAGAAGTTCATGCACATCAAGGCGCGCGCCGCCGGCCTGCAGCCCGCGTGCGTCGTCCTCGTGTGCACCGTGCGCGCGCTCAAGGTCCACGCAGGCGTCGCCAGGGTCGCCGTCGGCAAACCACTCGACCAGATCGTGTCGGTGCCCGATGTCGAGGCCGTCGAGCGCGGCGCCGCCAACTTGCGGCACCACCTTC
>JAYUXQ010000571.1:0-1682 GCA_043752905.1 Nannocystis sp.
AGGACCTTGGGGTGCTCGATGTGGGTGCCGCGGTAGATCGCGTTGGGGTCGCGGAGCAGGTCGCGGGTGGTCATGTCGTGCATCACGACGAGGTCGAACAGGCCGTCGTCGGGGCGGGCCATCGGCGCCATGTGCATGCCACCGCCGAAGTAGCGGCCGTTGCACACGGCGACGGTGTTGACGCCGATCTCCAGCGGAGGCTGATCGTCGACGATGATGCGGGCGCGCGGCATCTCGTAGCCGAGGACGCTCTGGAGCGAGGCCCAGAAGAAGGCGAAGCGGCCGCTGACGCGCTTGGTGAGGCGGGCCCGGTTGACGCGATCCGAGACCAGACCGGACAGGCCGAAGCTGGCGATGTTGTTGAAGTAGCGGGCGGCCGGGCGACCCTCGTGATCGGTGTAGTCGATGCGGCCGATGTCGATCGCGCGGACGTTGCCGTGTGCGATCCGCTGGACCTGGGCGGGCAGGTCGGCGCCGAGCTCGAAGGTCTTGCGAAAGTCGCCGCCGGTGCCGGACACGAGGATCGCCAGCTCGGTCTCGGGGCGCAGCGGGTGATCCTCGGCGGAGGTCGGCGGGGCGAAGAAGCCGTTGACGACCTCGTTGACGGTGCCGTCGCCGCCGACCGCGATCACGAGGTCGACGCCTTCCTGCAAGGCCTCACGGGTACGCAGCGTCGCCGACAGCGGGGCGTCGGTGAACACGGCCTCGACGACGCCGAGCTCGGCCTCGAGGGCGCGCGCGAGCTTCGGCCAGGCCGTACGCGTGCGACCATGGCAGGAATTCGGGTTGATGATCGCCCGGACACGCATGAGGTCAGAGGATCATGTCGCGGCGACGTAATGGTCAAGCACCCGCTCGACCTGAAGCAGCCGCTCGGCCCGGTTCCAGCCGAGCATTCCGGCCATGAAGCGGGCCGCGGCCATCAGCGCGGCCTCGCCGGGGTTGCCGAGGGTACCGAGGCCGGTGCGCCGCAGAACAACGTCCCCGAGGGAAGCGGCCATCTCGGCCCGGACGGCGTGGACGACCTGCGCGCCGACCTCGGGCAGGCCGTCGGCGAGCGGGCGAGCGAGCGAGACGTCGGCGTCGGCGAGGCGCAGGACCTCGCCCATGCGGCCGCCGTAGTTGCGGGCGAGGTGCTCGATGAGGGCGGGGTCGTGGCCCGGGTACCGGCGGGTCATGGCGCCGACGAACGCGCGAAAGTTCCCGATCGCGCCGCCCGGCAGCGGGGTGACGGCGGTGCTGCACGCGACGCGCTTGCGGCCGAGCTTTTGCAGCGCGAGGTCGACGACCTGCTCGGCGAGGTGACGCGAGGTGGTCCACTTGCCGCCGAGCGCGGACAGCAACCCCGCGGGGCCGCCGAGCGCCTCGTGATCGTGGACCTCGGAGCGGCGGCTGGCATCGTAGGTGCTGGCGCCGTCGTCGACCAAGGGGCGCAGGCCGCCGTAGAAGTGCAGGACATCGTCGCGGCCGAGCTGCGCGGACGGAAGATGTTTGTTGACGGTGGCGAGCAGGCCGGCGATGTCGGCCTCGGTGACGCGGAAGTCGTCGGGCGCGCCGTCGTAGGCCTCGTCGGTGGTGCCGATGATGCTGTGCCCGCGCCACGGGAGCACGAAGAAGTGCCCGCCGTCGCTGGCGATCGCCAGGGCGTGGCCGGTGGTCAGCGAGCGCGTGATGATGTGGAC
>JAYUXQ010000572.1:0-1681 GCA_043752905.1 Nannocystis sp.
CCCAGGCGCGCACCATCCTCCGCAATGAGGGCACGGAGGCGCTGACGTACCGCCTCGCGGCCGAGAACACTGCCCTGACGCTGAATACTGCGTCGGCAACGCTCGCGCCGGGTGAAGAAGTCGAGCTGGTCGTGGACGTCGATCTCGCCGCGCCCGCGCCGGCCGATCGCGTGCTGCCGGTGCAGATCATCACCAGCGGTGGCGCCATTCTGTGGGCGCTCGCCCTCGATACGTTGCCCGCGGCCGGCAACTTCCGCGGCGCCGTGAGCTTCGACATCGACGGCTTCAGCCTGGCGAGCAGCAGCCTCGCCCTCGATCTCGACTTTCGCGACGACGGCACGATCGTCGGTCGCAACGACGACGATGCGAGCCTCCTGTGGCCTCAACCGCTGGCGCTCACTGGCACCTGGAACACCGCCGGCGATGTCTCGATCGTGCTGCGCGACCGATTGCCGGCCGACACCTGGCGGCACAGCCCGCTCGCGCGCGAGCTGGGCCGCGAGCTCGTGCTGACCGGAAAGCGCAGCGCCACCGGCCTCGAGGGCACCGCGAGCGAGTCGATCACGGGCCTGCGCGCCGCGCCTGTTGTGATCCAGGGCGCCTTTACAGTGCATCACCAGGGCCCGCTCACGGGCATCGTCCACGCACCCGACTTCATCCCCAAGGACGCGACGGCGCCGACCTGGCTCGCACCCCCTGACCTCGATGCGGAGGCGTGTGACGACCTCGGTATTAGCTACGGCACCGCTACGAAGCTGCTCAAGCCCTCCCTCGCGTGTAACAAATGCATGGACGATACCTGCTCGGCGGACGACATGTATTCCTGCGGCGCCGCACTGCGGGCCGCCGGTTACAACCTCGCGCCTGTGCTCGCCGCGTTACACGGCAGTGGCGACGTGAAGCCTCCCACCGGATCGTGGGCCTGGGACGACTGCGCCGCGGAGGTCCCCGAGTATAACGACGAGCGTCGAGCCTGCCTGGACCTCACCGCGCTGCACTGCGCCCACGCCTTGGTGCGACGCGGGCCCGCCCAGAAGCCGGGTCCCGTGGGGGACGTGTTTCGCAGCCTCGCGGCCGTGTTCGCCGCCGACGAGGCCCTCGCCGCCGATCTCCTGGCGACCGAGGCCCAGATCGACACTGCGTTCGCGTTCAAGGACAAGGTCGGTGAGCCCCTCGCGGATGCGTTCGCGCGCGAGCTGGCGATCCTCACCGTGGACCGCGAGCGCCTCGCCGCCGCGCTGGCCCCGACGCTCGCGCCGGCCTATGCCGAGGCGCTGGCATGGATCGAAGAATCCGACCTCGACCAACCGACGGCCAACGCCCACCTGGCACCTCTGCAACTTGCCGCCGGCTTCGCGCGGACCACGGCGCAATGGGCCCGGCTCGCCCACCGTGCCGGCCAGGATCCGGAAGACGTACGCGCCGCCGTTCGCCTCGCTTCGATCGCCATGCATGCCGCTGGTGCCGAGTTGCACGCTCGCCTCGCGGACAACCCTGCCGCCGTGCCCGGCTTGCACGCGCTCGGCCCGGCGCTGCAACTGCTCGCTACTGTGGACGAGGAGCTTTCCCCTGGAGGGGCGCCCTTCGGCTACCCCACGGCCTACGTCCCGCTCGCGCTCGGCCCCGAGGACATCGCCCACAATCGCAGCAACTTCGACGCCGTCCAGGCGCTCGCCGCCGA
>JAYUXQ010000573.1:0-4407 GCA_043752905.1 Nannocystis sp.
GGCGCGTGTTGTGTCCGCAGTGAGCCTCAGCGCCACGCGCCGGTGCGGCGATCGACCTGCGCGGTGAAGAGGTCGGCCGGGCGCGCCCGGTCGTCGGGGTCGGTGACCAACCACAGCCGCACGACATCACCCGCGAGCTCGGCGTGGATGCCCTCGAGCTTGGCGGGCTCGGCGAAGTCGACGATCCATTCGACATCCCCGCGCGGGCCCATGAGCCCGATCGCGGCGCCGGTCACCACGCCGTCCTGGTAAGTGTCGGGGCTGGCCTCGGCGGCGGCGACGAACGCCAGCGAGCCGTCGGGCAGCGGCGATGCATCGGTGAAGCCCAGCGCAGCGCCGCCGCGTTCGCCGAGCTCGACGTCCCGGATCGCACGCACGAGCGCCGCGTCCCACGGCGCGCCCGCGGCGATCCGCTGCTGCGCGCCCGCGAGGTCGAGCTCGACCCGCGCGTTGCGGTTGCCGGGCCCGTTGCCGCGCTGCAGCAGCACCAGGGTGTCACCGACCACCGCGGCGCCCTCGAGGTTGAGGGCAGGCAAGCCGCCTGCGAGGTGGGCGTGCAGCGGGGTCATGTCGATCACGAGGACTGTCCCGGCGGACATGTCCTTTGCGACCGGTCGCAAGAGACAGCCGCGGTGGCGCGCCGCGGTCGAGCCCGATCCGAGCGCGAGCAGGCCGTCGCCGGGCCAGCGGCACAGCGCCTCGAAGTCGGGCTTGTGCGCCTTGCGGGCCGCGTGCTCCTCCGGCAACCCGCCGGGCAGCAGCGGCAGTACGCGCGTGGGGCCGTCGTCGGGCAGCTCGAGCAGGCCGAGCTCGTCGTCGGCGGCGATGTAAAAAACGGCGCCCAGGCGCACGAGTCCGCTGGCGGCCGAGATGGGCAGGGTGCGTAGGAGCGTCGGTCGGGGCATGAGAGTGCTCAGGCGAGGAAGCCGGCGGCGCGCAGGGCCTCGCGGGTGTCGGGGTCGGCGAGCACGCGCAGGAACGCCTGCACGGCCGGGCGCGCGCGGCGGGCGTCGGGGACGACGAAGTCGTAGCGCTCCTCGCGGATCGGCGCGAAGGCGAGGCCGGCCGGCGCCGCGGCGCTGGCGATCGCCACGCCCCAGTCGGCGCGGCCCTGGGCGACGCACGCGACCACGCCGGCGTGCGACCGGGCCTCGTGCGTGTAGCCGGCCGGGCGAGCCGGACGCAGCGGCGCGAGCAGCTCGTCGATCAACACGCGCGTGCCGCTGCCGCGGTTGCGGTTGACCATCTGCACATCGGGCGCGAGCACGGCCGGCGGCAGCGTCGGCGGGGCCCCGACGAGCGTTACGCGGCGGTCGTCGGTGCGGGTGACCAGGCCCTGCATGCGGCCGTAGCCGGGCACCAGCGTGCAGCCGGGCGGCACGAAGTCGAGGTTGTAGCGGCCGGTCGCCGGGTCGTGGAGGTGGATCGGCGCGACGTCGCAGTGACCGCGCGAGGCCGCCGCGAGGCCGCCCTGGCTGCCCTGCGCGATCAGCTGCACGCGCAGGCCGGCGGCGTGCAGGACGTCGGCGATGCGCTCGAGCCCGGTGCAGTGACTGCCGACGATCAGCAGGTCCGGCGCGAGTCGGCCCGGCGCGCTGCGCTGGACCTGTACGCGCTCCCCGGCGTCGAGGCGCTCGTGCTGCGCCGGCACGGCGACGAAGCCGTCGGCCCGGCAAAACGCCGTCACCGATCCCGAGCCCTTGCCGATCGGCAGCGCGACCGGCAATGGAGGTGGCTCTCCGGACATGTCCTCGGGGGCAGGTGGCGCGAGCAGCTGGACCAGCACGTACTCACGGCGGCCGCGCTCGCTGCCGAGGTCGTGCGCGAGGCGGGCCGGCAGGGCCTCGCCCTGCGCGGGTGGCACGCCGACGAGCGCGCGCAGCAGCGGCGCGACGAACTCGTAAAAGGTGAACAGCGCCGAGGTGGGAAAGCCGGGCAGGACCGCGACCGCGACCACGCGATCGCCGACCGCGGTCGCCGCGAGGCACAGCGGCTTGCCGGGCTTGAGCGCGACGCCGTGCACGCAGATCGCCGGCGTGCCCGGCGTCGGCCCGGGCAGGGCCGCGACGGCGCCGAAGCTGAGGTCGCCGGCGCCCTTGCTGGTGCCGCCGGACAGCAGCAGCAGGTCGCAGTGTGCCTCGTGCAACGCGTGCTCGATCGCCCGGGACAGCGCGTCGCCGCGGTCACGGGCGCTGCCCAGGCGCAGCGCCTCGGCGCCGAGCTCCTCGCACGCGTCTGCTAACAGCGTCTGATTACAGTCGTGGATCTGGCCGGGCGCGAGCGGCTCTCCGGGCGCGACGATCTCGTCGCCGGTCGACAGCACCCCGACCCGCGGCCGGCGGCGCACCAGCGCGCGATCACGGCCGATGGCAGCGAGCACGCCGGTCTCGCGCGACCCGAGCACGACCCCCGGCCGCAGCACGACCTCGCCGCGCGTGATGTCCGAGCCGGCGAACGAGATCATGCCGCCCGGCGCGCTGGCGCGGCGGACCCACAGCTCGCCGGCCTCGACCTCGGTGTCCTCGACCATGACGACCGCGTCGGCGCCGCGCGGCACGACCCCACCGGTGGCGATCGCCACCGCCTCACCTGTCCCGAGGGTCAGGTCCGGCGCGACCCCACAGGCGATCAGCTCGGCGCGCAGACGCAGGCGGCGCGGGACCGTCTCGCTCGCGCCGTAGGTGTCGGCGGCCTGGACCGCGTAGCCGTCGACGTTGCTGCGGTCGAAGCCGGGCACGTCGCGCGGGGCCGCGACCGCCTCGGCCAGGACGCGCCCGCGCAGGCCCGCCAGCGCCACCTGCTCGCACGCCACCGCGACCGGCCCGACGGCGGCCCACCAGCGGGCATGCGCCTCGTCGGCGTCGACCACCTGCAGGAATTGGCGCTGCTCGCTCATCTGTCCTCCGGGACAGGTGCATCGAAGAGGCGCACGCGCACGCGCTCGCCGGGCCCGGCGCCCTCGCTGTCGGAGGCGACGATGACGAAGCCGTCGGCGATCACCGTGCTCGACAGGTTGCTCGCCCCCGACGTCGCCACCGGCTCGACTTGCCCGCCGATGACGCGCACACGCACGAAGTCAGTGCGCCCGACCTTGCTCGAGATCTTTCGCCCGAGCGGCAGCGTCACGCTCGCGTGCGGGAAGCTCCACGGATGCGGCCGCCCGCCGAGCGCGCGCAGCCACGGGCCGACCATCAGCTCGTACGCGCACAGGCACGACACCGGGTTGCCGGGCAGCAAAAACACGCGGCGGCCGTCGTGCAGGCGCCCGAGGCCGGTCGGGCTGGCGGGGCGCACGGCGACCCCGTGGACCTCGAGGACGCCGACCTGCGCGAGCACCCGCGGCATCAGGTCCTCGAGGCCGACGCTGGTGGCCCCGGCGACCAGCAGCACATCACCTGTCCCCGCGGACAGCTCGGCGAAGCCAGCCGACAGCGCGGCCTCACCGTCGCGCGCACGAACGGTCGGCAGGACGACCGCGCCGTCGCGCTCGCACAGCCCGGCGAGCACCACCGAGTTGCTGTCGACGATCTGCCACGGACCCGGGGTCGTGCCGGGCGGGACCAGCTCGTCGCCGGTCACCAGCAGCTGCACGCGCGGGCGACGGACCACCGGCACGCTGGCGAGCCCGAGCGAGGCGAGCACGCCGGCGTCCTGCGGCCGCAGCAAGCGTCCGCTCGCGAGCACCTGCTGCCCACGCGCGAGGTCCTCGCCGATCTGCCCGAGGTGCCGCTGCGGCGGGACCGTCCCCAGCAGCTCGACCCACTCGCGCCCGCCGGGCCGCGCCGGCACCAGGCGCGCCAGTTCGGCCTGCAACACCGCGTCTGCCCCCACAGGCACCGGCGCGCCGGTGGTGATGCGCACCGCCAGACCCTCGCCGACCTCCGCCACGCACGGCCGACCGGGCAAGCTGGTGCCGAGCAGCTCGAGCGCGATCGGGTTGTGTTCACTCGCCGCGAAGCTGTCCTCGCCGCGAATGGCATAGCCGTCGACCGCGGCGCGCACAAAGCCCGGCACGTCGATCGGCGCGTGCACCGGTTCGGCGAGCACGCGACCGAAACACACGGTCACGGCCACCTGTTCGGCGGTTAAATGCACGACCTCCGCGCGCAGCAGCGCGTGGACCTCGTCGAGCTCGACGCGGCTGCGAAAGCCTCGCATGCGCACGTCGTCGCCGCGCATAGGCTCACGCCCGGTCGCGCAGCGAGGGCCGTCGTGGCGGGTGGGCGGCCAGGGCCGCGGGGAAGCGGTCGATCACCGAGATCGCGGGCGTCAGGGCGACCTGGCCGAGCCCGCAGATGCTGGTCTGCGCCATCGTCCGGTCGAGCGCGCGGAGCAGCTCCGGGACCTGCGCGCTCGCCTGCCCGGCGAGCATCTGCTCGAGCAGCTCGACCGCCTTCTGCGAGCCGA
>JAYUXQ010000574.1:0-4406 GCA_043752905.1 Nannocystis sp.
TCCTCGCATCCTCGCATCCTCGCATTAGCGCGTCAGCGGTGCAGCCACTTGAGCACCGCGAAGATGTTGGTGTAGTCGTCAGTCCACATGCGCAGGTCGGTGCGGACCTCGCGGGTGTCGTTGGCGTACGGGGTGGCGGACGCGAGGAAGGCGGCGTTGCGGGTCAGCAGGCCCCAGTCGGCACCGTAGACCCCGCGATCGAGGTCGTCGTGGTTCTCGATCCACAGGAAGCGGAGGTCGAGGACCTCGGCGAATTGCTTGAGCACAGGCTTGATGTCGACGTGGCGGTTGCTCATGTTCGCGGCGAGGATGCCGTCGGGCTCGAGGTGGCGCATGTACACGGCGAAAGCCTCGCGCGTCAGCAGGTGCATCGGGATCGCGTCGCTGCTAAAGGCGTCGAGGATCAGGACATCGTAGGCCTGATCGGGCTCGCGCTCGAGGGACAGGCGGCCATCGCCAAGGATGACCTCGGTGCTCGCCTGCGTGCGCGCGAAGTAGGTGAAGAATTCGCGGGAGGTCGGCTCGACCTCCGGGTCGATCTCGTAGATGCGGATGTGGTCGCCTGGGCGGCCGTAGGTCAGCAGGGTGCCGGCGCCGAGGCCGAGCAGGCCGATCTTCAGGGGGACGCCGGCTTTGCGCTTCGGGTGCTGTTGCAGCGCGACGCCGATGCCGCTCTCCTCGGCGAAGTAGGCGTTATGCCACATCTGCCGGTCGGGGTGGCGAAACTGGTAGCCATGGTCGATCGCGCCGTGGAACAGGATCCGGCGCGCCTCTAGCGGGTCGTCCTGGAAGTGATCGACGACGCGGAGCATGCCGAAGAAGCCGCGCGAGACGGCGACCGCACGATCGCCGCGGCGGGCCGCCTCGATCGCTAGGTTGACGCCGAGCAAGGCGACGGCGATCGGAGGCAACAGCCATGCGAGACGGCCCCGGGGGGTGCGCACGAGCTCGTGGCTCCACAGGAAGGCGAACAGCAGGACGATGCCGACAGCGGCGGTCAACGGGATGACGAAGCGAAAGGCGTCGGGGTCGAGGCGGGCGACGTACACGGCGACGCCGGCGACGCCGAGACACTGCGCGCGCACGACGGTCCGTAGCCAGCGACCGCGCAGCTCGAGGCGAGGGTCGCGGTGAAACGCGTAGAACACCAGCACGGCGGTCGCGAGCAGGCACAGGTGCAGCTCGAAGTACTGCGGGAACACGTAGGGGGCGACCAGGCCGACCAGCAGTCCGCCGAGCGCCCCGCCGAGCGAGAGCGCGAGGTAGAAGGAGGTCAGGTGGCGCGGGTGCGGGCGCAGGCGGTACAGCTCGCCGTGACAGACCATGACGAACACGAACAGCGCGCCGGCGTAGACGCTGATCTGCACCGGGAGCCTGGCAGCGGAGCCGGCGAGCATGAGGCCGACGACGCCGACGTAGGCGGCGACCAGCAGCGGATAAAAGACGATGCGCGGGTACCAGCGCTCGCTGCCGAAGCACAGGATGAACGAGAGTAAGTACAGCGCGAGCGGGACGACCCACAGGAATGGGACGGAGGCGACGTCGATCGCCATCTGGTTGGTGATCGCCAGCAGCATGGTCGAGGCGCAGGCGGCCAGGCCGACCCACACGGCGTAGAGACCCGGCGTCGGGGGCGGCGCGTCGCTGCTGTCCTTTGGGACAGTCGCTGCGGCGGGCGTCCGCAGGCCGACCCGCAGCGCGAGCGCCCCGCACAGCACGGCGAACGCGGCGTAGCCCCAGAACCACAGCGAGGCCTGCTGCGCGGAGCCCAGGCGCGGCTCGACGGCGAAGGGGAAGGTCAGGAGGCCGAGCAGCGAGCCGATGTTGGACAGGGCGTAGAGCGCGTACGGCGAGCGCCCGGGGTGGGCGCGGGCGAACCAGGCCTGCGCGAGCGAGCCGGTGGCCGAGAGCGTGAAGTATGGCAGGCCGACGGTGACGGCGAGCATGGCGAGGATGACGGCGACCGGCGAGTCGTCGCCCGCGGGCTTCCAGGCGTCGCCGGGGAGGATCGTCGGAGCGGTGGCGATCACGGCGAGGGCGAGCAGCGCGACGTGCACGATCGCCTGACGGCGCGGCGTAAGGCGCGTGGTGAAGTGCGCGTAGGCGTAGCCGCCGAGCAGCAGCACCTGGAAGAACAGCATGCAGGTGGTCCATACGGCAGGCGTGCCGCCGAACCAGGGCAACGCGATCTTGCCGATCAGCGGCTGAACCTGAAACAGGAGAAAGGCGCTGAGGAAGATCGTGACGGCGAAGTGCAGCACGGCGCGGTGGGCCCGGGGGCGGCGGCACCATACCATCGCGCGGATCGATCCTCCGGGCGCGCTGGGCTATCTTGCCGGGCATGGATGCCCTCGTGTGTGCCGATGACTCCCCGCTGCGCCTGGCCGTAAAGACTGTCCCCGAGGCCGCGCCGCTGCCCCACGAGGCGGTGGTGAGCGTGCGCGCGGTCAGCCTCAACCGCGGTGAACTGCGGCGCCTCGAGACGGCCGCACCGGGCTGGCGTCCCGGCTGGGATCTCGCGGGTGAAGTGCACGCGGCGGCGGCGAACGGTGGCGGTCCGCCGGTGGGCACGCGCGTGGTCGGCCTGTTGCCGGCGGGCGCCTGGGCCGAGCGCGTGGCAGTGCCGACCCACATGCTCGCCGTGTTGCCCGACGAGCTGTCGTTCGCGGTCGCGGCGACGCTGCCGGTCGCCGGGTTGACGGCCCTGTGCGCGCTGGCCCGCGGCACCTGTCTTTTGGGACAGCGGGTGCTGGTCACCGGGGCGACCGGCGGGGTCGGATGGTTCGCGGCACAGCTGGCCACGCGCGGCGGGGCGCGGGTCACCGGGGTGGCCCGCAGCGCCGACCGCCTGATCCCGCTGATGGAGCTCGGGGCGATCGAGACCGGCGTGACGTCGATCGAGGACGCGGACGGGCCCTTCGATCTCGTGCTCGAGTCGACGGGAGGCCCGGAGCTGGGGCTCGCGCTCGCTCGCCTGGCACCGGGCGGCGTGGTCGTCAGCTACGGCAACTCGTCGCGGGCGTCGACCACCTTCAACGTGTTCGACTTCTACGGGCGCGGCGGGGCCAGCCTGTACGGGCTGTTCCTGTTCGATGAGCTGGCGCGCCGCGGCAACTCGGGGGCTCGCGACCTCGCCGTTTTGGCCGAGCTGGCCGCGACCGAGGAGCTGGTCCCGCAGATCTCGATCACGACGCCGTGGCGCACCCCGTGGCCGGCTCTGCAGGCTCTGCAGGACCGGGCGATGGTCGGCAAGGCCGTCCTCGAATTCGAGGGCTGAGTCGTTGGCCGTGCAACGAACGGCACGTTTTTCGTGCGGCAGCCCACGTACGCGCGCTGCGCCGGATCCGCACCCGGTGATAGCGTGACGCAATGATGGCCCTGTCCGATCGTCGTCGCATGGAAGGTTCTCTGGTCCACACGCTCGCCTTGCTGGCGGGGCTCGCCGCCTGTGGCGACAGCGGTGCGGGCGGCGCCTCGGCGTCCGGCACGACGACCGGCATCACCAGCGTCACCGGCATGCCGGTCACGGATGCCACGCCGACGACCGGCGAGGCGTCGGCGTCGATGACGGGCTCGAGCTCGGAGCCCGCGGGCACGGACGGCGCGACTGGCGATACGAACGACGGTCCCAAGCTCGACGTCGGTGTCGACGAGACCGGCGACAGCGGCGGGTTGGCGACGGGCTGTCGCAAGGTTGACTTCCTGTTCGTGATCGACAACTCGGGATCGATGTCGGACGAGCAGCAGCACCTGATCAGCAGCTTCCCCGGCTTTATCAGCACGATCGAGGAGCAGCTCGAGGAGGCCAAGGATTATCACATCATGGTCGTCGACACCGACGCGTATGTGTTCGGCGGCTGCGAGTTCATCTGCCCGCTCTCGTTCAACCTGTGCCCGGGCGCGGGGCAGGACTACGAGTGCGGGGTCACCAAGCCCGAGGTGTGCGAGGACGTGATCGGCGCCGGCGTGATCGATCCAAAGGGTGACCAGTCGAGCAGCAAGGCCTGTAGCTTCAGCAGCGGCGCGCGCTACATCGACGTCAGCGAGCCGGACCTCACCGGCGCGTTCTCCTGCGCGGCGCAGGTCGGGACCGGCTCGACCGACGACCCCGAGAAGCCGATGCAGGCGATGGTCGCGGCGGTCGCCCCGTCCGGCAAGTCGGCGGCGTGCAACCTCGGGTTTTTGCGACCCGACGCGATCCTCGTCGTCACCTTCATCACCGACGAGGACGACGACTCCGGCGACGGGTCGCTCGGCACGCCGGAGGGCTGGAAGGCGTCGCTGGTGGCCGCCAAGAAGGGCGACCCGACGGCGCTCGCAGTGCTCGGGCTGTTCGGCGACGGCGACCAGCCCAACGCGATCTGCCCGCCCTTCGACGAGAACAACAGCAGCGGCGCCGAGCCGAG
>JAYUXQ010000575.1:0-26968 GCA_043752905.1 Nannocystis sp.
GGCGGGCGCGGGCCAAGGGGCCGCGGCCGGCAGGGCGGGCATCGTGACGCTGGCCGGCGCCAGCGCAGGGGTCTGGCCGGCGATGAAGCGCGGGGCGTCGGGGCGCACGCCGTGCGGGACCTCGACGCGCTCACCGACGGTCACCAGCTCGCCGTAGCGCAGCACGTTGACCCGCGCGAGCAGGTCGGCAAACTCCCAGGTGACCTCCATGTTCTTGGCGGCCGGGAACTCGACCTTGCCGTCCTTGTCGGGGGTCGGGAGGACGCCGGTGAGGGGCCTGGTCGGCGGGCCATAGGTCCTGGTGAGGGCGGCGACGGCGTCGTTGAAGTCGGTCAACGCGGCCACGTGGTCGCGGTGGGTGCGTTGATACGAGGCGTGGCGCAGGGGGTAGGGCGCGTCGTCGAAGATGTAGAGCAGGCGGCCAGTCGACGGCGGGCGCGTGCGGTCGACGAGCTGGTCGCTGGTGGTCTTGGGGCAGCTAAAGCGAAGCTGGGGGTTGGCCTCCCGCTTGCTTCGCTTGTTGACCCACGACGCGGCGGTCACGGCGTCCTCGCCACGGGCCCTGGCGTCCTCGACCTTGGCGCGCTCGCTCTCACGGCGACGGTCCATCATGGCGCGCACGGAGGTGTCGGCGCAGTGGAGGTCGAGCTGGCGCACGTACGCTTCGACCTCGGGGAACATCGTGGTGCCGAGCGTCGCGCCGAAAGCGACGGCGCTCGGGGCCCGCGGGCCCGCGGGCGGGTCCGCGAATTCGAGGACCCACGGCTTGATCGGCTTGCTGCCGCCGACCAGGCTGGCGAGGCCACGCAGGCCCTTCGCGGCGGCGCTGTCGGCACTGTCGGCACTGGCCGCGGCACTGTAGGCCGCGGCGGGCGTCTCGTCGGGCATCTCGTCGGGCATCGGGGTCGCGGGCGTCGAGCCGTTGCATGCAGCGAGCGTTGCGAGCGTTGCGAGCGTTGCGAGCGTTGCGAGCGTTGCGAGCGTTGCGAGCGTTGCGAGCGTTGCGACCGTCATGGCGGTGACGAGGGCGCGACGCGAGGCGACCGGGAGGACGCGACTGTGGAAGCGAGGCGAGGAAGGCAGGGCCACGGGGGGAAAGCTACCTAAAGGAAGGGGGAACGGGAAGCGCCGCCGCCGGCAGGACCGGACGGCGGCGCGCGGGACGGCTCGATCAGCCGCACATCTCGGGATCGACGGTGACGATCATCGGGCAAAGCGGCCCGAGAGCGCCCAGGATCGCGTTCTGCTCGGTCATCGGGACCGCGTAGTTGTTGAGCGCGGTGACGAGGTGACCGACGAGCGCGTCGAAGTCGGCCTTCTCGATGCCGACGCCCATGCTGTCCTTGAGGTCCTTGTGGGAGCTGAGCATGTCCTTGCACTTGTTGTCAGTGGCGACGCCCGGATCGGCCGGCGCGGGGGCGGTGACCTCCTTGCCGTAGATCTGCGGGCCGGAGGTCGCCATGGTGACCTGACGGACGAGGCAGGTCTTGAGGCGGTCGAGGTCCGAGCTGGCGAAGAACGTGACGATCGAGGTGTCGCCGGCGACCAGCGCGATGAAGCTCTTGGGGTCGCTCGGGCCGCCGATGACGGCGTTGATGCCGGGCTTGCGGCCGAGCTTCTGGTAGGTCGTCACGTTGTTCTTGGCGTCCTCGACGATGTCGGGCGCCATGCCGCCGAGCACGCCGAGGACGGCGTCCTTGTCGGCCTGGGTCAGCGTCGGGGTATTGGCCTGATGGGCGTCCATCGCCTTGCTGAAGTCCTCGGCGAGGTCGCCGAAGTCCGCCATGGAGATGCCCATGCCGGCGTGCACGGTCTTCATGTCGCCACAGGTGTAGGTGATGCCGGCGCAGCCGGTCGCGTTGCCGACCTGCTCCTCGAGGCAGGTCGTCAGCTTGCCGCCGTCGACGTCGGTGGTCAGGAAGTACGCGTTGATGCGCTCGTCGATCAGGACGCGACCGACGAAGTCGCCGACGACGGTCTTGATGCCGGCGTAGCCGCCGAAGTCGGCGCACAGCTGAGCATCCTCGCCGCCGGTGTCGGCACCGGAGGTGGTCGGCGTGGTCGTGGTGGGATTATCGGTCGCGGCGGAGGTCGCGGACGTGTCGGCGTCGCCGTCACTGTCGCCACCGTTGATGGTGCAGGCGGACAGCGTGCCGAGGGCGCCGACGAGGGCGATATTTTTGAGGTCACGAAGGTTCATGAGTATTCAACTTCTCCTGGTTATCAGGCCCAGGGGGCCTGCGAGGTCCGTGACGACCCGGCCCCGGAAGCGGGACAGGGGCGGCATTGCTTGGGCCGGGTTCTACGCGCAGCTCGAGTCGAGGAGCAGAGTGCGAGGGCCGAAGTGTGGCACGGGTTTGCAGGCGGTTGCACGAGCCGTGTGTCACAAATTCGTGATCGCGGTGATGAACATGCTCGACGTGATCGACGCGTCCGGTATGCAACGCAGCGACGCGATGACCGGAACCGATCGACGAGCGCTCTCGTGCGCCCCCGCGGAGCCACCACGGTCCGCGTACAACGGCCGTGTGCAAGCGGATGCACGGCGTGTCTCGCGGAGGCTTCGTGGTCACGATGGTCATCGGCGTGTGCGGAAGCTGCGGTACGCACCAGGATCGGCGACGGATCGACCGCTGCCTGCGATCGACCGTGTGTAGTCGGGATGGCCGTGGCGGGCGTCTCAGCTGCGGCCCAGCATGATCCGCGCGCCGGCTATGATCTGCTTGAGCTCGGGATCGGTGACAGCGTCGAGCGCCTCGCGGGTCGCGGCATCGGGCTCCGCGGACAGGCGCGGGGGGGGCAAAGGAGCCGGTCTCGGGGTCTCCGGGAGCACGCGGCCGGCGACCGGCGGGACGTCACCCAGGCGGAGCTTGAGGGTTCGCAAGCGGGACAGGGGTGCGAGCGTGGCGAGCTTGCGCAGCAGGTCCTGGCGCATGTACGTCAGTTCGTGTAGCCACTGGCTGTCATGCACGTGCACGACCAGGGTGTCGCCCGCGATGGCCGCCGGCCAGGTGTGGGCCTCGAGCCCTGCACCGGCGATGCGCGGCCAGACCAGGCGGACCTGCATGAGCCGGATCGTTTCGTCGCCGATGTGGCGACGCACGAGATCCCACAGCGTCGCGGCGAGCGGCGAGGGATCCGGGACGCGGGCGCGGGCGCGGGCCATGTCCGGCGAATCTGCCACATCCTGGCCACGCTCGCGCTGGCGAGCCCGGGGGCCTGCACGAGCCAGGTGGGGTGGCAGCGGGACGCTCGGCGGGCGTGCACGCCAGCGGACCCGCCACGCGTGTGCCTGCTCGCCGGGCCTGACGCGCAGCAGGTGGTCCGCGTCGGCGGCGCGACGCTCGTGCCCGGCGAATGCGCCAGGGGACCCGATGCGCGGGGCGGACGGGTCGAGGTCGAGGTCCGCGACGGACGTAGCGGTCGGGACAGCGTGCGCAGGGTCCGCGTGCGGCCGGGGCAGACGGCGATGATCTCCGCGGTCGACGGGGACGTCGTCATGCAGGAGCGGCGCAGCTGCGCGCGCGAAGGCGCGTGAGCTGCACGCGTAGCTGCCTGTACGAGGGGACAGGTCCGATCGGACAGGGCCCCGGGGGCATGTGCGAACGGTCAGGTCGGGTCCGACGATCGCGGGTCGATCACGGCGGGTGGATCATTGCGGGTGGATCATCGCGGGTGGTTCATCGCGGGTGGTTCATCGCGGGTGGATCATCGCGGGTGGTTCATTGCGGGTGGTTCATTGCGGGTGGTCATCGCGGCAGCAGGCGGGCGTCGCGGGCCGCGAGGGCGAAGGCGCGGCGGATGGCGTCGTCGCCGATCGGCGGGCGCCCGGTGGCGGTGACCCGCAGGCGCAGGGTTGCGAGACTCTCGTCGTCGACGCGGGCCAGCAGGTCCTGCAAGAGACCGACGCGTAGGGCCTGGCCCTGGCCGGGGTCGGCGCCAGCGAGCTCGCGACGCAGGAGGGTCCGCGCGGCGTCGGGGCGGTCGCGTAGCAGCAGCGCGGCGCGGGCGAGCGCGTGCTTGCGGGTCAGGCCCTCGTGGGCGACGGCGGTGGCGAGCCAGCCGGCGGCCAGGGTGGCGACGGCCTGGTCTTCAGGCCAGGTCAGGGGGACCCGCGGGGGCAGGCTGCGGGCGCCCTGTTCGGGCGGTGGAGGCGTGAGCGCGCGGGTCTCGTCGACGCGGCGCTCGAGCAGTGCGGCGTACTCGAGCAGGTCGCCGTCGGCGAGGCGGGCCCGGAGGAGCTCGGCGACCGGGGCGACGCCGAAGCCGCCGGGCTGCTCGCCGGCGAGAAACAGGGCGCGTTGAAAGGTGAGCTCGACGAAGCGGTGCTCGAGCAGGCGGTCGAATTCGTGGAGGAGGGGCAGGAGGTCGGCGGGGGTCCCGGTCGCGCCGGCGCGGGCGAGGCGTTCGGCGACGCCGCTGCCTTGCAGGTGCCTGCGGGTGCGCTGGTGTTCGACGGCGAGCAAGGCGTCGTCGGCGAGGTGAGGGCTGCGCTCGAGGGCGATGACGGTGCGCAGGAGCTGGGCCTCGGTGCTGGCGAACAGGCCCTCGAGTCCGGTGACGCGGCGTTGCCAGTACATGCGACACAGCTCGCGACCGAAGTGCAGGAAGCGACCGGCGAGCACGCGCGCGAACGGGGGGAGTGGTTCCTGGCCGGGCGTGGTCGCGAGGCCGAGCTGGAGCAGGGCCTCGTGGTGCACGCGCGCGAGGTAGGCGGCCGCACGGGTGCGCTGGTCCTGCGAGACGCCGCTGGCGGTCAGCTGCACGATCGCCAGCTGCACGCTGGCGAGCACGGCGTCGGTGACCGGGCTGACGGTGGCGGTGACCGGGTCGGGGAGCTCGGGCGGGGCGGGGGACTGCGCGCGCTCGATCGCCACGAGGCGCGCGAGGCCGGCGAGATCGGGGAGATCGGGGGAGGCGGCGAGGCGCGGGAGCAGGGCCGCGGCTGCGGCCGGGGAGTCGGCCATCAGCAGGGCGTGGCGCAGCACGGCCGGGCTGGCGGCGGTCTCGGGGCACAGCTCGAGCAGGACCGCGGCGTCCGGCGGGTGCACGGCGGCGGCGGTGGCGAGTTGATCGCAGGTCTCGATCACGGACGGCGAGGCGGCGGTGGTCGGCGCCGCGGCGGGCTCGGGCGCGGCGGCCTGATGTTTGGCGAGCGGCTCGGGCAGGCCGGTCGGATCGGGCTCGCCGCCGCAGCCGTGCAGGCAGGCGAGGGCGAGGGCGAGGCGAGGGAGGCGGTGCATGGGCATACCGAGTATCACTCGTCGACGAGCCGACGGATGAGCTCACGCAGGCGGGTGACGCCGCCGATGTCACGGGCGATGAACTCGAGGCCGACGCCGTCGATGTGGTCGGTGTTGCGGACCATCCCCTGGACCTGCAGCGGGCGGCTGCTGCCGGGCGAGGTGATCTCGACGATGACCTCCTCGCCGACGGCGAGGCGGGTCGGGGTGAGCAGGAGGGCGCCGACCTCGGAGATCTCGGTGACGGTGGCGGGCCCGAACTCCGACTCACCCTGACGACGCCAGCAGATCTCGACGAGCACGGGCTGACGGGTGTAGCGGCGGCGCTGCTCGAAGGTGGCGAGGCCGACGGCGACGTTGCGCAGGAAGGCGAGCTTGCGCCACTCACTGCCGACGCAGCGCAGGACCCCGCCGGCGCGCACGCGCAGGCGCGGCCGGGCATGATGCCACTTCCTGCCGATCGCCCGGACCATCAGCTTGCCGTCGAGGCCGGGAAAGTATACCTCGCACAGCAGCTCCTCGCCCGGGTGGAAGCGCTCGTTGGTGTAGACCTGCAGGCCCTGCTCCGCGGTGGGCTGCAGGGCGGCGACGAAGGCCGCCCCGGACGGGTAGTGACAGTGGATTCGTCGCAACGCTCGCGCGCCAGGGTACCAGCTGAGGGCTCGCGCTCGCAAGCGCAGCGGGGCCTCGACGGGCCCCGGAGGCGCCCCGGAGAGGTCCGCGAGTCCCCACCAAACCCCGGGAGACGCCGAGTCGCACGCGGGTCCGAACGCGCGCACTTGCGACGCGGCGAGGGTGCTGCCAAGGTTTCGCCGCGTGTCCGCGACGAGCCATGAGCGAGGGAGTGACGGGGCCGCGAGCGGGCGAGATCCCCGTCCGCTGGTCCTGATCCCGACATACAACGAACGGGAGAACGTCGCGGCGATCGTCGCGGCGACGCTCGTTGCGCTGCCGACGGCGCGCGTGCTGGTGATCGACGACGCGAGCCCGGACGGCACGGGCGCGCTGGCGGACGGGCTGGCGCACGCGGACATGCGGGTGTCGGTGCTGCACCGCGCGGGCAAGCAGGGGCTCGGGCGCGCGTACGTCGACGGGTTTCGCCAGGGACTCGCGGCCTCGCCGGCGCCGACGCACTTCATCAGCATGGACGCCGACTTCTCGCACGACCCGGGCTATCTCGTCGGTCTGGTCGAGGCGTGTCACGCGGGGCCGGGTGGGGCCGACGTGGTGATCGGTTCGCGCTACGTGCGTGGTGGGGGCACGCGCGACTGGTCGTTCGCTCGCCGCATGATCTCGCGGGGGGGGGGGCTGTACGCGCGGGCGGTGCTCGGGCTGCCGGTCTGCGATCCGACGGCGGGCTTCGTCTGCTACGCGCGCCACGTGATCGCCGACCTCGACCTCGCGGCGGTGTCCGCCAGCGGCTACGCGTTCCAGATCGAGATGAAGCACCGCGCGCACCGCCGCGGCTTCGTGCTGCGCGAGCGGCCGATCGTGTTCCCCGACCGCACGCGCGGCGCCTCCAAGATGACCCCGGCGATCGCCGCCGAGGCCGTGACCCTGGTGTGGCGCCTGCGCAAGATCGTCTGAGTAAATCGTCGAACCAGGAGCAGCGAGCTTGCCGACCAAAGTCTATCTGTCCACCGCCGGCCGTCCCCTCGATCCCGGGGAGGCGACCGTCAGCGTGTTCGACCGCGGGTTCCTGTACGGCGACAGCGTCTACGAGACGATGCGCACCGCCGGCGGTCACGCGGTCGAGATGACGCGCCACCTCGCTCGCCTGCGCCGCAGCGGCATCGGCATCGGCCTCGAGATCCCGTTCGCGGACGCGCAGCTGCGCGCCGCGGTCGCCGAGACGCACGCGGCGAGCGGGAACCCCGACAGCTACGTCCGGGTGATCGTGACGCGCGGCGCGGGGCCGCTGCAGCTCGATCCGCGGGTGGTCGCCTCGCCGTTGCTGGTCGTGCTGGTCCAGGAGTTGAAGCTGCCGGCGCCGGCGCTGTACGAGACGGGGCTGTCGGTGCGCGTCGTCGATATCCACAAGACCAGCGCGCGCTCGCTCGACCCGACGCTCAAGACCGGCAATTATCTCAACAGCATCCAGGCGCTGCGCCAGGCGGCCGAGAGCGCGGCCGAGGATGCCATCATGTGCAACGCCGCCGGGCACGTCGCCGAGGGGGCCACGAGCAACGTGTTCATGGTCAAGGACGGCCGGGTGGTGACGCCGTCGCTGGCGACCGGGTTGCTCGAGGGCATCACGCGCGCGCTGGTGATGCGCCTCGCCGGGGACCTGGGGGTCGCGTGCGGGGAAGGGATCGTGTGGCCCGACGAGCTGCGCGCGGCCGACGAGCTGTTCCTGACTTCATCGGTGCGCGGGTTGATGCCGGTGACGACGCTCGACGGCGAGGCGCTGGGGGCAGGGCCGGGGCCGGTCACGCGGCGGCTGATGGCGCGGTATCAGGAATACATCGACGCGGTCGCGGCCGGTGGCCCCGAGCTGCTCGTCTGATCGGAGGGCCTGTCGTGGGTCATGGCGCGTACTTGGTGAGCCACACGGTCGCGAACTGACCGGCGACGTACTCGCTGCCGGCGACGTGGACGTTGCCGGTCGGATCGATGGCGACGGCGTGGGCGACGTCGTTGCCGGCACCGTCGCCGTCGTGGACCTGCGTCCACAGCTCGGCGCCCATCGGGCCGTACTTGCGGGTCCAGGTGCGGGTGAAGTCGTTGGCGGTGTACTCCGAGCCGACCGCGACGAAGTTTCCGGCCCCGTCGAAGGCGACGCCCTGGCCGCGGTCGTTGTCGCCACCGTCGCTGTCCTGGATCTGCGACCAGGTCTCGTAGCCGGCGCTGCTGTACCTCGCGGTGAAGATCGCGGCGAGGCCGGCGACCTCGTAGACCTCGCCGGTCAGGGCGATGTCACCGGCCGGGTTGACGGCGACGCCATGCCACTCGTCGTTGCCCTTCATGTGATCGGCGGTGCGGGTCCACAGCTGCTTGCCGGCGGCGGAATACTTGCGCAGCCACAGGTCGGAGAGGCCGATCGGGACGTAGATGTGACCGGCGACGATGACGTCGCCCCCGGGCGTGAAGGCGATCGCGTTGCCACCGTCGTTGCCGGCGTTGGCGTCGACGACGTCGGTCCACAGCGGGACGCCATCCTGATCCATGACCCGCGTGAACACGTCGTCGAGGCCGACCAGCTTGTACTCGGTGCCGGTGACGGCGATGTTGCCGGCGGGGTCGACGGCGACGCCGAGGGCGCGGTCGCCCTGGCCGTTGGGGCTGGTATAAGTCAGCTGCCAGACCGGCTTGCTGTCGGGGCCGAGCTTGAAGAAGAACATGTCGGCGCCCTCGCCTTGCACGAAGGTCTCGCCGACGATCACGAGGTCGCCGTCCGGCGTGAGCGCGACAGCGTGGGCGATGTCGTCGCCGTTGCTGTCGCCTTGCCAGGTGTACGTCCACAGCTCGTCGCCGGCGGGGTCGTACTTGCGGGCCCAGACGTCGGCGTTTTGTCCGACGACGAACTCCTCGCCGACGATGATCACGTTGCCGTCGAGGTCGACGACGGCCCCGCGAGCGCGCGCATTGCCGGCGTCCTCGCCGGTGTACCCGCGGGTCCACAGCTCCGAGCCCGAGATGACGCAGTCGATGTTGCAGCCGTCGGCGTCGACGGCGTTGCCGTCGTCACAGGGCTCGGGGCCGTTGACCTCGCCGTCACCGCAGCGCGGGCCGAGAGCGCCGCAGTCGGCAGCGCAACCGCCGTAGGCGCCGTCGTTGGTGCCGTCGTCACAGACCTCGGCGCCGCCGAGCATGCCGTCGCCGCACACCGACGCCGGGCACATGCACGGGCCGTAGCCCGGGCCGTCCGCGCAGGTCTGGGTCCCTACCTGTCCATCGGGACAGGTGCAGTCCTGCTGGGCGCCGGGCTGGCAAGTCTGGCCATCGGTGGCGCCGCTGGTGGTCGGCGTGACGTCGGTGGTGGGGGTCGTCGTGGCGGCGTCGCCGGTGCTGGAGCCGCCGGAGTCGGTGGCGGAGGCGGAGCCGGCGCTGTCGTCCCCGCAGGCGGCGACGAGGACGGTGATCACGGCGAGGACGTGCAGGCGCGCGGACATGGCCGCGAGCCTATCACGCAGGCGCGACCGGGGACCCGGCGTTGGGGGCAGGCGTGGCCTCCGGCGCGGGCGGGGTGAGCACGAGCGGACGCGCGCGACCGATCTCGAGGTTGTCGCTGGCGAGCTCGTCGTAGGCGACCGGGCTGGCCTCCTTGAGCGCGCCGCCGGGCCTGTCCGCGGTGCCGACGAGGGCCGCGACGCCGCGCGCGGACCCGTAGTAGTTGCTGTTGGCGTGGTCGACGTCGTCGATGCAGCGGCGGACCAGCGAGCGCGACAGCCGGGGCAGGCGCAGCATGTCGAGCGCCTGCTCCCAGAGACCATCGAGCAGGTTCGGGTCGGCCGGGAACTCGAGCAGGCCGGCGAGCAGCAGCAGCAGGCCCGCGCGCTGGCCCGCGAGGGTGTCGAGCGGGGCTTCACCGAGGTAGCCGAGGTCGAGCGCGCGCCAGTAGGCGTCGGCGGCGATCAGCAGGCGCTTGAGCTCCTGGGCGCTGTGGCTGAGCCAGGCGTGCATCATGACCTCGGCGGTCAGGCCATCCTTGCTCGCGGGGTCCTCGATGTAGCGCACGACGGCGGGCGCGTGGCCGAGGTCGACGGGTGGGGCCGCCCCGGGCCCGGAGGGCCGTGAAGCTGTGCCTGACAGGACATCGCGTGGGGGGTCGGCGGGGGTGTAGAAGCCGGCGGCGCGGAACAGATAGAAGTCCTCGGTCTGGCCCGGGAAGCTGTCCCAAAGTTCAGAGTACTGGGTGACGCGGTTGAGGCTGCCGGCGGCCCAGTCGAGGCCGTGCGCCGCGGCGCCGCCGATCTGCGAGGCGGCGACGCCGGGGTCGCGCGCGATGGCCGAGTCGCGGATGGCCTCGGCGATCTCGACGACGCGAAAGTCGAGGAAGCCATCGTAATAGTCGGCCTTGCCGTCGCGGTTGATGTCCTCGTAGCGGCTGACGACGAGCGGGTGCGCGGGGCCGATGAACTGCACGAAGCCGGGGGTGCGGTCCTGCGGGTGGTGCCAGTCGGCCTTGCGGATCCGGGCGTCGATCGCCGCGAAGTCCTCGCCCGCGGCCATGCCGGCGAGGATCGCCATGAAGCAGTCGATGCCCTCGGAGGCGACGATGACGTCGTCGGGGCCGGTGCTGAAGTAGGTCGAGTCCCACGAGGAGTAGATGTCGGCGTCGGGGAACATCCGCGAGATGGCGAAGCGCGTGGTCAGGCCGGCGCACTGACAGTTCATCATCAGCTTGTAGCCGGCCTGTTGCACCTGCACGGTCGCGGCCTTCATGTCGAAGGCGCCGAGGTTGGCGTGGCGGCTGATGATGACGCCGGTGAAGTAGGCGGCGGCCATCTCGGCGTTCTCGTCGTGCGGGGAGGCGGAGCGCGCGAAGACCAGGATGTCCTGGCCCGCGGGGCCCTGGAACGGGGCCTTGAACACCTGATACTGCTGCCAGGTGCCGACGGGGCGCGGGGCGTCGGCGGGGGCGTCGATCTTCGTGAACTTGAACTGGGTCTCGAGGATCTTGATCTCGCCGGGGAAGAACTCGGAGCCCGAGTTGAGGACGAAGCGCCAGGGGCCGGTCAGCTCGGCGTACGGTGGCGCGGCGCGACGCAGGCTGCGAAGGAGCGCGCCGGTGCGTGCGGCATCGGTGGGGGTGAGGGCCGGGCCGCGCATCGAGAGCAGCAGGATCGCGTGGGCGCGCAGCTCGGCGCGCGCGTCGGGGCCGGTCTCGGCGTCGATGAGCCTGAAGATGCGGGCCGCCGCCTGGTCGGCGATCTCGCGGTAGGCCGGATCGTGGATCACGGTGGCGAGCATGTGCGAGAGGACCGTCAGCGCCGCGGATCGGAGCTGGGCGGCGTCGATCGGGTCGGGGACGACGGTCCCGACGGTCGCGGCGGTGAGGACGGCGTCGAGCTGCGCGAGCAGGTTCTGGGCCTGCGCCGGGTGCAGTCGCTCGGGGCGCAGCGGCTCCTCGGGGTGGAACGGGCTCGCGGGGAACAGGCACTCGAAGGTGGTGCTGCGCCGGGTCGAGACCCAGCGCGCGGCCGTGACGAGCACCGGCAAGGCGTCGAGGCCACGCGGGGCCGGGCCCTCGGCGCTGGCGGACAGGGTGCCGTCGGCGAGCAGGAACAGCGGCGGGGCGCCGAACACGGCGGTCGTCAGGTCGAGGACCTTGAGCGGGGCGGAGGTCAGTGTGGAGGTCGGTGCGGCGTCCTGGCCGGAGACGGCGGAGAGCGTGCGCCGTACGGCGGTGGTGCGGCCGGCGAAGTGCAGCAGCAACTTCTCGCCGACCTGGGCCGTGAAGCCGACGCGCGCCTCCGCGGACGGTGAGGTCAGCACCACGTGGTAGTCGCGCTCGCCGACGAGCAGCAAGTGTGTGCCTGCCGTCGCCCGCGCGGCGGTGAAGCTGGTCCGGGCCTGGTCGCCGATGGCGACGAGCTCGGCGGGGAAGGGAAGGTCGATGCCGCGGAGCCTCACGTCGAGCTGCTTCATCTCTGGCCTGGTCATGGCGCCTCGCTGGTTTTGGGCGGGCATCGTAACACGCGGCGGGTCCGTGATACCGTGCCCGGCGCATGCGCTACAAACTGCTCGGACACAGCGGCCTTCGCGTCTCGGAGATCTGTCTCGGGACGATGACCTTTGGCAACACCTGGGGCGACATGGGGGCGGAGCAGGACGTCTGCCGCGCGATCTACGACGCTTATCGGGCGCGCGGCGGTAACTTCCTCGACACCGCGAACAAGTACACGGAGGGCACGAGCGAGCGCATCGTCGGCGAGCTGATCGGACGCGAGCGCGACCGCATCGTGCTGGCGACCAAGTACACGCTGAGCACGACGGGTGATGACCCCAACGCGTCGGGCAACCACCGCAAGAACATGGTTCAAGCGGTGGAGAAGAGCCTCAAGCGGCTCGGCACGGACTACATCGACCTGTACTGGGTGCACGCCTGGGACTTCATGACGCCGACGGAGGAGGTGATGCGGGGCCTCGACGACCTCGTACGCGCCGGCAAGATCCTCTACATCGGGGTCTCGGACACGCCGGCGTGGGTGGTCTCGCGCGCCAACACGATGGCGGAGCTGCGCGGCTGGAGCCGCTTCATCGGCCTCCAGATCGAATACAACCTGATCGAGCGCACGGTGGAGCGCGAGCTGCTGCCGATGGCCGCGGCGCTCGATATCGCGGTCACTGCCTGGTCGCCGCTCGCGGCGGGCGTGCTGTCGGGCAAGCACACGCAGGGCGGGGCGGTCGACACCGGCCGCGCGCAGATGGCCAGCGCGCGCCTCGACGAGCGCAGCCGTGCGATCGTCGAGGTGCTCACCGGGCTGGCGCTCGAGCTCGGCAGGACGCCCGCGCAGGTGGCCCTGAATTGGCTGCGTCAGGGCACGTACCCGGTGATCCCGATCGTCGGCGCGCGCAAGCTCGAGCAGGTGGTCGACAACCTCGGCTGCCTCGACTTCACGCTCGACGCGGCGGCCCTGGCCCGGCTCGACGCGGCGTCCAGCGTGAAGCTCGGGTTCCCGCACGACTTCATCCACAGCGAGTGGGTGCGCAAGGTGATCCTCGGCAACGAGCCCGACCGCATCGACCCGCGGCGCGGCGGCGGGGTGTGAGCGGGCTCAGGCGCCGGACGTGTCCGAAGGGACATGTCCGGAGGGACCTGGCACTTCGCGCAGGTCGGTGAGCAGGTCGGTGAGAAGGTGTTCGAGCCAGCCGGCGAACCCGGGATCGACGAAGAGGCGGTGGAGGTGGTGCTCCATCTCCGTCGTCAACGGGGCGCGCCAGGCGTCGGCGAGGCCGGTGCCGGCGAGCAGCGCACCGACGGTGGTCTGCTGCAGCTCGTCGACGAGGCTCTGCAGGACGACGGTGGCCTCGACGGGGAGGCGGTCCCAGCGGGCGACGGCGGTCGCGGCGGCGTGGAGGTCGGCGACGAGGTGGTGCGGGTCGAGCTTGCGACGCTCGGCGAGGAACACGGACTCGGGCAGGCCGAGGATCGAGCCGACGGCGTCGCCGCGCCACGAGGCCATGTCGCTGGCGAAGCGGGGGTCGGAGGCCCGCTCGACGATCATGTCGATCGCGCGGCCGAGCGCGCCGTCGACGAAGCTGCGCACGCGGTCCTCGAGCTGGCGCTCGACCTCGGCGCCGACGGCCGAGGCGACGCCCTTGGCGACGCCCATGAGCTTCGAGCGGATGCCGGCGCCGGGGATCCAGGCGGTGTCGGGCATGGCGGATCGCAGGCGCGTCGAGAAGTCGAGGAGGGTGGTGTGGAGGACCGTCCTGACCAGGGTGCGCATGGCGACGTGGTCGACCGCGGCGCGCACGATCTCGCGGCCGGGGGTGAAGGGCCGACGCAGCGCGGTCTGCAGGACCCGCACGAGCTCGGGCGGGAGGCGCTCGGCCAGAGGACCGGGGCGGGCGGTCGCGCGGCGCTGTCGCTCGGACACCATGGCGGCGACGCGATCGGGCGCGGCCGCGAGCACGCTGGCGCGTAGACCGGCCACGAACGCGGGCACGATGCGGGTCGGGTCGATGAACTCGCGGACGGGCGTGGCGAGGACGAGGTCGAGGAGGACCTGCGCGAGCGCGGTCGCGTGCTCGGGCTGGTCGCGCAGGCGCACGAGGACGGCGGTGGCGGTCGGCACGGGCACCCTATAGCAGCATTGCGGAGGGGGAGATACGCTGGACGGACGCACGCGCCTCGTGCCCCGAGATCCCGGGGCTGCTCCACGCGTTCGCGGCCGCCGCCATGCGAGACAGCAACCTCCCGATCGCCAGCCCCTGCCACGAGTCCTGGGACGCCATGAACGGCGACGAGGCGCGCCGCTTCTGCGGCATCTGCCAAAAGGACGTGCACAACCTCTCGGCGATGGCGCATGCCGAGGCGCAGGCGTTGCTGCGCGAGAAGCCGGGCGAGCACCTGTGCGTGCGCTACAGCAGCGAGTCGGACGGGACCCTGCGCTTTCGTGATCTGGTGCCGCGGGTGAGCCTGACGCGCAAGGTCGTGCGGGCCGCGTTCGCGGCGTCGATGCTGGCCGCCTGCACGCCGCACGGCGACCCGGTCGACCTCGGAGGCGAGATCATCGAGTCGATCCGCGAGGCGACGGTGCCGACCGCCGACGGCGGCTGCGACTACACGAGCGGCCCGTTCACGACCTTTCATTTGCCGCCGGGGCACGTGCTGTGCCGCGACAGCGGGCTGCGCGGCATCGAGGACGCGAGGTCTGTGCCGCCCCCCCCGCCGATGGCGACGATGGGGGAGCCGAGGATCGTCGAGCCGACGCCGCCGCCTTCGGTCGTCGATCCGGTGGTGCGTCCGCGGATGGGTGAGGCGATGGCGGTGCCGGATCCGGTCGAGCCCTTCGTGCCTTGCGACCCGAAGCCGGGCTTCACCCCGCCGCCCCCGGACGTCGAGGCGCCGTCGATGCGCATGGGTGACATCGCCGCGGAGCCGCCGGATCCGGTCAAGCCGCCAAAGCACCAGCCGTTGATGGGCGACATCCACGAGCCCCCGAGCGAGGAGCCGGTGCAGGAGAAAATGGGCAGGATCGCGGCGCCGATCGACTGAGCGTTAGATCGTTCGTCCACCCTCACGCGTAGGTCACCGTCATGCGTAGCCGCAACCTCGAGATCGCCAGCCCGTGTCACGAGTCCTGGGAAGCGATGGCGGGGGCGGGGGCGCGGCGCTTTTGCGGGGTCTGTCAAAAGGACGTGCACGACCTTTCGGCGATGGCGCAGGCCGAGGCGCAGGCGCTGCTGGCCGAACAGAGCGGGGCGTCGCTGTGCGTGCGCTACACGGCCGAGTCCGACGGCACGCTGCGCTTTCGTGACCTGGTGCCGCGCGCGAGCCTCACGCGCAAGATCGTGCAGGCCGCGTTCGCGGCGTCGATGCTGGCGGCCTGCACCCCGCTGGCGGACGGCCCGGTGGTCCAGGACCTCGGCGCATCGATCCTCGAGTCGATCCGCGAGGACACGGTGCCGACGCCCGACGGCGGCTGTGACTACACGACCGGGCCGTTCACGACCTTTCATTTGCCGCCTGGCCACGCGTTCTGCACGGACACCGGCCATGTGACGCCGACGGTGGTTCCGGTCTCGTTCGGGACGCTCGGCGCCGGCGAGGAGGAGCCGCCGCCGGACCCGCCGTTGGATCCGGTGCCGTGGATCGATCCCGACGCGGTGCCGCCGACGATGGGTCAGGCGATGGCCATGCCCGAGCCCGTGGACCCCTTCGTGCCGGTCGTGCCAGTCGAGCCGGTCGTGCCCTGCGACGGCGGGCCCGCCCTCGACCCGCGGCCCCCTGCGGTCGACCCCGAGCCGAACGCGACGCCGGTCAAGGGTCGGCTCAAGGTCCGCCCTGACAAGGTGAAGCACCCGCCCGAGCCGAAGCCCATGCGCACGATGGGCGTGATAATACCCGTAGACGACCTGTAGGCGCGGGTCGCGGGCGACCTGTTCTAAACGACCTGTCCCGGGCGACCTGTCCCGGGCGACCTGTCCTAAACGACCTGTCCTAAACGACCTGTCCCGGACGACCTGTCGCCCGGGACAGGTGAGCCCTTGCGCTTACGGGGTGCTCGGCTTGAGGCCGCACACGAGGGCTTGCTCGGCGACGCAGGTGTCGCCCTCGCACATGGCACCGAGGCCGCACGGGCCGTTCACGGGGCAGGGCTCGCCGATCGCGGGACCCGGCTCGCAGGTGTCGACGGTGCAGACGAGGTGGTCCTGGCACACGGACTCGCAGGGCTGGCCGTCGCCGGGGATCGGCTGGCAGGTGACCGCGATCGTGCAGTAGAGGTCGTCGGCGCACATGCTCGTGGGGCCGCAGGGCTCGCCGGCCTTGGGGTAGGCCTGGCAGGTCAGGTCGTCGCCGCAAAAGGTGTCCTCGTTGCAGCCGACGCCGGTCGGGCACGGGCTGCCGACGCCGCCGGTCGGCTGGCACTGCTTGGTGTTGCCCGCGTCGCAGAACAGGCCCTTGTCGCACTGGGCGAGCGACGAGCCGCCGGTACAGTTGGCGCCGGCGGCGAGCCGCAGGCACGGATCGGCGCACTGGCCCATGTAACACTGGAGGTCGCGCGCGCAGTCGCTGTAGATGTCGTGCTCGGTGCAGCCGGCGCCGAGCGGCTGAGCGCCGTGGACGGTCGCGCAGGCGACGCAGGCGTCGGACTCGGGGCGCACGAGGTCGCAGCCGAGGTCGCCGGGGACCTGGCGGCTCTGGTCGACGCAGGCCTGATCGAAGGTGAGGCCGTTGGCGTCGGCGATCGCCTTCGCGCCGTCGTCGATCGCGGTGTACTTGGACTCGAGGTCCGTGATGCAGGCCTCACGGTCGGCGTAGTTGGTAGGCTCGCAGCTGCAGCCAAAGTGAAGATCGCAGACGACCTCGACCGGATCTTTGTTGGCGCCGCCGCAGCCGACGAGCGCGAGGAACAGGGAAACTGCGAGGAGGTGATCGGGGCGGGTGCGCATCGGTCATGCTTCGCGCGCGGCGGCGCGGCTTGTCAACGCGGGAACGGTGTCAAGGGCGCGGGAGCAGGGCGAGGACCTGGACCCGCGCGAGGTCGGCGGCGTACGCCGGACCGGCCGCGAGGTAGCCCGAGGCGGCCTGTTGCGCGAGCTCCCGCGAGCGTGCCGGGTCGATCTCACGCAGCGTCCGCGCGAGGGCCTCGTGCGCCGCAGCACGCGTGTTCGGGGCGACATCGCCACGGTCGAGGATCGCCGCGGCCCGCTCGAAGGCGGTGCGGGCCGCGAGCGGTCTGCTCCGGGCCTGCTCGGCGCGGCCGAGGCACAGCAGGCACGCGGCGTGTTGCCAGCCATCTGGCCCATGGGACATGTCCTCGAGCGCGACGGCCTCGACACAGGCGGCGACGGCCTCGTCGAACCGACCGAGCATGCGCAGAGCCTCGCCGAGCTCGGTCAGGGTCGCGGCGCGCTCCGAGGCGAGGGCGCGCGCGACGTCGGGCTTCGCCTTCGGATCGATCGGGACCAGGGCGCTGCGGGCGAGCGCCTCGGCCGACGCTGCCTCGCCGCGTTCGCGGGCCAGCCGGGCCAGGCCGCGAAGGGCACGCGCGCGGTCCTCGGCGGGGGCTGCGGGGCCGAGGGTCGCGAGCGCGCCCTGATAGGCGAGCGCGGCCTCGTCGCGGCGGCGCTGCTCGAGCAGGACATCGCCGATCTGCGCCTCGGCGAGGGCCAACAGCGCCGGCTGATCGCCCGTCTGCCGCAGCATGCTCCGCGCGCGTCGCAGGTCGACGAGCGCGGCCTCGTGACGACCGAGGCGGCCCTCCTGCTCACCGAGGTCGATCAGGGTGCGCACGGCCATGTCGCTGTCGGGACCGAGGCGGCGGGTGTAGATCGTCATGGCCCTTTCGGTGGCGGCGACGGCCTCGCGCAGCCGGCCCTGGGCGTCGGCGACGGCGCCGAGGTTGGTCAGCGCGTCGGCGACGCTCGGATGATCGGGGCCGAAGCTGCGCTCCATGATCGTCAGCGCCGGGCCCACCGCGGCGAGCGCCGCGGCGAACTCGTGGCGGTGCAGATGGATCGTGCTGATGTTGATCCCCGAGCTGGCGACGGCGGGATGACCGGGGCTCAGGCCGGCGCGCCAGGCCTCCTGGCTGCGATGAAACAGGGCGAGCGCGGTGTCGGTGTTGCCGTGCGACCACTGGGCATGGGCGACGCCCGCGAGCATGCGACCGATGCGTGGGTCACCGGGCGGGAAGCTGGCCTCGGCCAGCGCGAGCGCCTCCTCGGCCGAGGCGGTGGCGTCGACGTGCAGGCCGAGGCGGGTCAATGCATAGCTGCGATACAGCAGGTACGGCACGCGCTGGTCGGGTCGCTCGCCGGTGCGCTGAAGGAGGCTGCGCGCGTGCTCGGACCACGCGAAGGCCTCGGACGACTGGTCCATGCGGTGATGCACGAGGCTGAGCGCGACCGCGGCGTCGGTGGCGACGGCGTCGTGCTTGAGGCCGAGGGCGAGGTGGTAGGCCGCGGTGAGGTCGGTGCGCGCCAGCTCGTAGTCGGCGGTGGCCTCCTCGCTGCGGCCGAGCTCGAGCAGGGCCTCGGCGCGCAGCGGCGGATAGTCGAGGTCGACGCTGCTGCGCCCGACCGCGGCCGCGATCTCCCGGGACTCGCGCGGGCGGCCGGCGTCGCGGCGGGCGGCGGCGCGGGCCAGGAGATGGCGCGCGCGCAGCACGGTGGCCGCGAGCTCGGGGTCGGACGGCGGCCGCACGCGCTCGTTAAGCATTACATCATTGTTGCAGGTCGCCAGCGGGGTCAGGCTCGCCGTGGACTGCAGCGCGCGCTCGACGGTCGCGGCGTCGGCGGTCTCGAGCGCATCGACCAGGGCGTCGAGGTTGCGCAGGCCGTCGTCGAGGCATGCGTTGCGCAGGTCGAGCAGGTTGGCGGAGGCCTCGCCGCGCAGGTGGGTGGCGGCGCAGACCTCGTCGCGCTGGTGGGCCCACGCGCGGGCGTAGATGTCGATGTGCGCCTGTACTTTGGGCCAGGTCTCGGCGGCGTAGGGCAGGCCTGTGGCGAGGAAGGCGCGGCGGGCCTGGTCGGCGCGCGCCTGGTTCCACACCGGGACCAGGCTGTCGGCGCCGTGGGTGCAGCGCTGCGGCTCGGCCCACATGCCCGAGCCGATCGCACCGGCGGCGCCGAGCGTGAGCGTGGCGAAGCCGATCGCCATGCGCCGCCGGGTCCGCGCCGGGTCGAGGGCCAGCGCGACGAGCAGCGGGCGCATGCCGGGGAAGCGCTTGGCGGCCTCGGTGGCGAGGCCGCGCGCGAGGATCTGGCGCAGGTGCTTGGGCACCCTGCGATCGGGCGGCAGCGGCGGGGCGCCGCGAAACACCGAGAGCCGGACCTCGGCGGCGTTCTTGCCGTGAAACGGACGCTGGCCGTAGAGCGCCTCGTAGAGGGCGACGCAGAAGCTGAACTGATCGCTGCGGGCGTCCGCGGGCTGGCACAGGTGCTGCTCGGGCGACATGTACGCGGGCGTGCCGATGTACGCGCCGACCTTGGTGAGCGTGATCTTGTGGCTCGAGTGCGCGGCGCCGTCGGCGATGTACTCCTCGGTCTCGTCGCCGGCGGCGGGCCGCGCGAGGCCGAAGTCCAGCACGCGCACGCGACCGTCGTCGCCGACGAGCACGTTGTCCGGCTTGAAATCGCGATGGATGACGCCGGCCTCGTGAGCGGCGGCGAGGCCGTGTCCGGCCTGCAGGAACACGGCGACGATCTCACGCCAGCTGCGCGCGCGCACGCCGAGCCAGGTCCGTAGATCGCGGCCCTCGATGTACTCCATCGCCAGGTACACGACGTCGTCGAACTCGCCGGCCTCGAACACCTGCACGACGTTCGGGTGCGAGAGGCGGGCCATCGCCTGGGCCTCGCGCAGCAGGCGGGCCTCGCCCTGGCTGTTGGTGTCGCGGCGCATCGCCGGACGCAGGAGCTTGAGCGCCACCGGGCGATCGAGCTTGGGGTCGTAGGCGTAGTAGACGACGCCCATGCCGCCCTCGCCGAGCTTGCGCACGATCATGAAGCGGCCGATGCGCGACGGCATCGGCGCTGGCATGTTTTTCATGCGGGTCCGCGAGCTGCCAGGCGCCGTGATCGCCTCGCTCACGAGCTGCACCTCGCCCGGCCCGTCGATGCGCGTCACCTCGTCGGCGTCGGCCGGGTCCACGCGGCGGATGATCCACCAAAACCAGCCGACGTGCAGGCCTCGTGGGAGCGCGGAGCGCTGTGGGTGGCGCCGGAGGCATCGACGTCACGCTCCCGCGGCGCCGGACCCGGCGTGCGAAATCGTGCGTGAAAGCGGTCCGGGGCGGCTTGCGTTCGCGCGGGGGCGCAAGTAGGGTGTGCCCCCGCCACTCCCAGGAACTATTAGCGTGAAGCCGATCCAGATCTGTCAGAACCTTGGCCAGGGACACATCGACGCGTACTACGACGAGCTGTCCGGCAAGGAAGTCCGCGCGGTCCTCAAGGCGGGCGGTTGCAGCGTCAACGTCCCCGAGACCGCGTTCACCCAGGCGGCCCGCCGCCGCGCGTGGCGCAAGCGCTTCGACGCCGAGTTCAACGCCGGCAACGACTCGCTCGCGCTGGCCCTGCTGCTCGAGTGGTTGATGCGTCATCACCGAAGCATGCTGGTCGATTACCTCGACTTCCTCGGCGTCAAGCACCGCCAGGGTGAGACCGATGAGGACTTCTGCGCCACGCGCGACGAGGGCAAGCTGCGCGAGGGCGTCGCCGAGCTGCTCAAGAAGTACCCGCCGGCCCACGTCGCCACGTACCTGCTGCTCGTCGGCCATCTCCAGGAGACGCCCGTCTACGACCAGACCCCCGAGGTGCTCACCTCGCTCGGCATGGCCGCCAACGACGCGAGCGCGTACGTCGAGAAGCACAAGTCGACCTACAAGCCGAAGACCGACCGCTCGCCGACCCCGATGGTCAGCGAGTTCCCGCCCAACACCACCGCCCTGCGGCCCGGCTGAGAGAGGCACGTGCGCGATGGACCGCCTGGCGATGTTGCAGCAGTTCGTGAGCCAAAAGCCGGACGATCCGTTCGCCCGCTACGGGCTGGCGATGGAGCTCAACAAGCGCGGCCTGGCGGCCCAGGCCAACGCGGCGTTCGTCGAGCTGATGTCGCGTCACCCGGCGTATGTGCCGGCCTACCTGATGGCCGGCAACGCCCTGCTCGCGCAGGGTGACCGCGACGGCGCCCGCGAGGTGTTCACCCGCGGCGTGGCCGCTGCCGGGACGGCCGGGGACGACCACGCGCTCGGCGAGCTCGAGTCGGCCAGGGCGGCCCTGGATTGACGCGCGCCCCGGACCCGGACCTCGTGTTCGCTAGCCCGCGCAAGCTCCCGCGCGCGGGCGACCTGCGCGGCCGCGTCGTCGTGCTCGACCTGGCGTTCGCCGCCGACGGCATGGGCGGCCCGGGCTTCGCCAAGATCACGGGCAGGTTCCTGCGCGAGCTGGGCCCGCGGCTCGCAAAGTGGGTCGACCACCACGACCACGAGCTGCACGCGACCTATCGCGGTGATCCACGCTTCGTGCTGCACACCAAGGCCGAGCACGGCGCCTGTCCGGAGATCATCACGCCCGAGATGGTCGCCCAGACCGGCCCGATCGACACGATCGTCGCCCACTTCGATCTCGACGGGTTGTACGCCGCCGCGAAGTGGATCCTCGGCGGCCACGAGCCGTACCCCGGCGCGGACGCCGACGCTCGCGCGGTCGACACGCGCATCGGCGAGGTCAGCCCGCGCGCCCAGCTGATCGACAAGGCGCTGCGCGTCCACTTCGAGGACCCGGTGCTCAAGCAGCGCGTCGTCCACTGGCTGTGCCGCGGCATGAAGCCCGGCGTCGAGCTCGACGCGATCACGACCGCGGCCGCCGACTTCGATCTGCGCGCGACCCGGGCCGAGGCACTCGCGGAGCGCTTCATCGTCGAGGACGGCGTCGCCCTGATGCGCGTGCCCTCCGACGCGCCCGCCTTCGACAAGACGGAGCTCCTGCTCGCCGGCCAGCGCCTCGCCCCGGTCGCCGTGGTCGTCGACGGCGTGACCGTCAACATCGCCGCCGGCTTCGAGAGTGGGCTCAACTTCGTGACCTTGCTCGGGCTCGGCGGCGGGATGCCGACGCGGGTCTCCGTGCCGGTGGCCCGGCTCGATGCGACGCTGGTGAAGATCCGGGCGGCTGTGCGGGCGCGGGGCTGAGGCTCCTGGCTCGTCGCGTGCGGCGACTCGGACGGACGGACGTCACGTGCTCGTGAGGCGCGGGGTGAGGTCTCCATTGGGACGATCCGGCCATGCTGTATCGTTTTGAAACACATGGGTGATGTGTATCGTTTCGATACACAGCCCGTATCGTCACCGCGCAATAACACCGTCACGCTGGCGCGCGAGTGCGCAGACCAGTGCGCCGTGCGATCTTGTGGAGTATCGCGGGCGCCGGGGGCCGCCCTATGCTGGCGACGGTGAGCGACGGGCAGCCGTCGCAGGGGACCTTTCAGCATGGGGGACGTGATGACAGACCGAGGACGTGAACGTGATCTGGTGCTCGCACCGAACGAGTTTGCCTTCATCCTGGATGAGACCAAGGGCAACATCAACGTGTACGTCGGGCCGCACAAGACGAGCCTGGCCAACACCGATGTGCCGGTGATCTTCGACTCGGAGACCAAGCGGTTCGATCGCAAGACGCTGGATCAGGCGATCCAGATGATCTCGATCGCGCCGGAGGGCTGGTATCTGGTGCTCAAGAACCCCGCGGCGGACAAGAGCCACCCGCGGACCGGCGCGCTCAACAACCTCCCCAACCTCGACGCCGGTCGCAAGGTCAACATCCCGGGGCCGGTGTCGTTCGCGCTGTGGCCGGGGCAGATGATGCGGGTGCTCCAGGGGCATCACCTGCGGTCGAACCAGTACCTGCTGGTCCGCGTGTACGACGAGGAGGCGGCGAAGCTCAACTGGAAGAACGCGGTGATCAAGCCGCAAAAGACCGGCGAGGGCGAGGCGGAGGTCGACGGCATCCTGCGCCTCGAGGCGTCGCCGGACCTGACGATGGGCAACCTGCTGGTCATCCGCGGGACGCAGGTGTCGTTCTACATCCCGCCGACCGGGGTCGAGGTGGTGCCCGACGTCGACGGCAACTACGTGCGCGAGGCGGTGACGCTCGAGCGGCTCGAGTACTGCATCTTGCTCGACGAGAACGGATCGAAGCGCTTCATCGTCGGGCCGGACGTGGTGTTCCCGAAGCCGACCGAGGTGATCGTGCGCATGCGGGGCTCGCGGAAGTTCCGGGCGATCGAGCTCAACGAGAACTCGGGGCTGTACCTCAAGGTCATCGCGCCGTACGAGGAGAACGGGGTCGCGCACAAAGTCGGCGACGAGATCTTCCTGACCGGCCGCGATCAGATGATCTACTTCCCGCGCACGGAGCACGCGATCGTCAAGTACGGCGATCAGGAGAAGCACCACGCGGTGGCCATTCCGGCCGGCGAGGCGCGCTACGTGCTCGACCGCCTGACCGGCAAAATTTCGCTCAAGCGCGGACCGGCGATGTTCCTGCCCGACCCGCGACGCGAGGTGATCGTCCGTCGCGTGCTCGACCCGAAGACGGTCGCGCTGTGGTTCCCGGGCAACCGCGAGGCCTACGACTACAACCGCCGCCTGGCGGCCCAGAGCGCCCCGCAGGTGGCGTCGGAGTACGACTCGCCAGGGGCGCCGCCGCCAGCGCCCGCGACGAGGGCGGCCCCGGCGATGAGCAAGACCGCGAGCGCGGCGGCCTCGGGTGCGATCGCGACGCGCGAGGCGCAGGCCGGACCGCCGCCGCCCGACGAGTTCGCGGGCGACGACTTCAACCGCAACCAGACGTTCACGAGGCCGCGCACGATCGTGCTCGACACGCGCTTCGAGGGGGCGGTGGCGATCGACGTGTGGACCGGCTACGCGGTGCTCGTCGTCAGCAAGACGGGCGAGCGCCAGGTCGTCAGCGGGCCGCACACGCGCCTGCTCGAGTACGACGAGAACCTGCAGATGCTCGAGCTGTCGACCGGCACGCCGAAGTCGGACCAGAACCTGTTCAAGACGGTGTACCTGCGCACCCTCAACAACAAGGTGACGGACGTGGTCGAGGCGGAGACGCAGGACCTGGTGCGCGTGCACTTGCAGCTGTCGTACCGCGTCAACTTCGAGGGCGACCCGGCGCGCTGGTTCGAGGTCGAGAACTACGTCAAGTTCCTCACCGATCACCTGCGCTCGCTGATCCGCCACGCGGTCAAGCGCCACGGGATCGAGAAGTTCTACGCCGACTCGGTGGCGATCCTGCGCGACATCATCCTCGGGACGGTCGCCGAGGACGGCAAACGTCCGGGCCGCCGCTTCGAGGAGAACGGCATGCGGATCTACGACGTCGAGGTGCTGGGGGTCGTGATCGGCGATGACACGATCGCGGGCCTGCTGGTCAAGGCCCAGCACGCGGCGGTGCAGCAGACGCTGCAGCTGGCGGCCGAGCAGCGCCGGCTCGAGGCGACGCGCCAGAGCGAGTCGATCTCGCAACAGATCGCGGAGGTGCAGTCGCAGACGCGGCAAAAGGCCAGCGGCCTCAAGACGCTGGAGGTCGAGCAGCTGCTGCGCCACCAGCTCGCCGAGCAGGCGGCGAAGATCGAGCTGTACGAGCGCCAGCAGACGGCGCTGCTGACCGAGCAGGAGCGCATCGGCGCGATCCACCAGGCGGACCTGGCCCGCCGCAGGGCGGTCGGGGACTTCGAGCTGGCGATCGCGCAGGGCAAGCTCGACCAGAAGCTGCGCGAGCTGGCCGCGGAGGTCACCGCGGTCGCGGAGAAGGCGAGGGCGGTGTCGCCGGACCTCATCGCCGCGTTGCAGGCGTTCGGCGACCGGGCGCTCGCCGAGAAGATGGCCGAGAGCATGGCCCCGCTGGCGATCCTCGGCGGCGAGAGCGTGTCGGAGGTGCTCGGCCGGCTCCTGCGTGGCACGCCGCTGGCGCGGCTGCTGGCGCCCGAGCCGAAGGCGATCGAGGCGGCGAAGACCTGAGCATGACCTGACCGAAAGGTCAGGCGCGGGTCGCCTCACGTTTTGTGTGGGGCGACCTTGGAACCGGGCGGGGCACGACGGTCCAACGGCTTTGCGCGCCTCGTGGGGGTCGTCATGCGTCGAAGTGCTGTACTTGCCGGGTTGCTGGTGTGCCTCGGGTCGTCGAGGGCGTCCGCGGACGAGTTCGCGGTCGGGTCGATGATCATCCCGATGGATACGACCCATCAGGACATGGGGATGCTGCGCGCGTACGGCCTCGTGTACGAGCTGCTGCGCCAGAACGTCCCGGTCCGCTGGGTGATCAAGAACGGGAAGAAGAACGGTGATGCGGACTTCACGGCGTCGGCGACCGACGTGTCGTCGGGCGCGGCGATCGACGCGCACGCTTACCGCGGAGGACCGTGGGTCATCGACGCGGCCGATGCCGCCGCGGCGATGCCGGTCATCGAGGCGTGGCAGACCGACTACCCCGAGACGGCGGTCCACGAGGCGACGGCGGCATTCTCGGGCGATGTCTCGCGGGTCCTGGTGGTCGCGCCGACGATCGCCATGATGGCCGACGGCAACCAGAAGATCGCGCGTAAGTACATGCTGGCCGCGGGGATCCCCGACTCGGTCGGCGACCCCGGATGGCCCGACAGCAGCCCCGACATGCTCGACCCGGAGGAGCTCGCCGGCCCGGACACGGTCGATAATCACCACGACGGCGCGTTGTTCGATGCCGACGGCGACCCGGTCTACTGTCAGTTCATGTCGATGCACTGGGCCGTCGGCGACGCGGTCAAGAACCCGGACGTCGTCGCCGAGATGCGCGAGTTCCTCGGCTATCCGACGCACTTCTTCGCCGAGTGTCAGGCGGTCAACGCCTTCGAGAACCTCGCCCCGCACGGCTACTTCTTGACCAACAAGGGCTTCTTGTTCGGCGACGGGCCCAAGGTCTACGACTACTACCAGCAGGACACGCCGTTCGCCCAGCTCGACGGCGAGTTCCTGTCGGTCGGCGGCAGCGAGCCGGCCTACACCTTGCCGCCGGGCGAGCAGTACAAGTCGGACGACATCGTGATGATCACGGAGGCCGGTACGCCGGTCGGCGTCAACGACGTGTGGATGACCGGCTTCCTCGATGGCATCTGCCCCGGCCTCGAGACCGAGCCCGGGCTCTCGGCCGCGTGCCTGACCGCCGGCAAGGTCAGCTATCTCGGCGGCCACGAGTACGACATCGACCTCCCGATCTCGCAGAATCCGACGACGCAGGGGACGCGCCTGTTCCTCAACTCGCTGTTCGAGGCGCCGTGCTCGACCGCCGAGGGGCTCCCGGCCCCGTCGCTGATCAAGACTGCGCCCGCGGTGGTCCCCGATCCGCAGGTCACCTTCGACATCGAGTACGTCAACAACGGCCCGCTGCCCGCGCTCGACGCGGTGCTGGTCGACACGCTCCCGCCCGGCGTCACCTTCGTGTCCGCGACCGACAACGGCGTCGAGGCCGGCGGCGTCGTCACCTGGCAGCTCGGCAACCTCGGCGAGGGAGAGGGCAGTATGGTGCACGTCACCGTCGAGCTCGGCGCGCCCGGCATCTACACCAACGACGCGACGCTGACGTATCGCGCGGGCGTCAACCTGCTCACGCTGGACTCGAACCAGACCAAGACGGCCTACGGCGTCGACCCGACCACCGGCGAGGCCGCGACGGGCGAGCCGACCAGCGGGACCGGGACGGACGGGACCGGCGGGACCGGCGGGGGCACGGGCGGGGCCGGCACTGGTTCAAGCGCGGGCGAGACCGGCGTGCCGACCACGAGCGGCGGACCGACGACTGGATCGGGCACGGACGGCACGGGCGCGGGAGGGACCGCCAGCGACACGGTCGGCGAGACGGACGACGGCGGTTGCGGCTGCAGGAGCCCGGGCCGCAGCCCCCTCGACCTGACGTTGCTGATCGGCGTGGCCGCGCTGGTCCGTCGCCGACGCGCCGCGTGAAGGTACGCCGGGGTCCGGGGATGCCGCGTGCTACCGTGCCGCGGCATGACGACATCGGACGTGAAGAAGCGTGTCCTGCTGATCGGGCTCGACCCGAAGGTCGTC
>JAYUXQ010000576.1:0-4397 GCA_043752905.1 Nannocystis sp.
GAGGCCGTCCTGTCCGCCGTGCAGGCGGTGGCGGCCAGGGCCAGGGTCACGAGCACAAGCCCGGGGGTGATGCAGCGCCGAGGAGACCAGAGCATGAGCCGTGCCTATATCTCGGAAAGACCCGCCCGAGGAAAGAACCGGCGAATTGGACGCGCCCCGATGGAACTGCACAGCGATGTGGAGAGCTGCACAGCGATGTGGAGAGCTGCACAGCGGTGCGCAGAGCTGCACAGCGGTGCGGAGAGCTGCACAGCGATGTGGAGAGCTGCACAGCGATGTGGAGAGCTGCACAGCGATGTGGAGAGCTGCACAGCGGTGCGAAGAGCTGCACAGCGGTGCGAAGAGCTGCACAGCGATGCGGAAGTGGCTCGAAGTGGCTCGGAGCTGCTCGGAGGCATCGGGGTGCGATGACCGCGCGGCAGCCTCGCACCTCCCGTCACCTCGGCGTGGTCGCCACGAAACCCCCGCAGCTCTCGGCGATCTCTCCTGCGACGCGCAGGGTCGGCGAGAGGAGCGGCATCGGACATCGGACGCGCCGACGGGCCCATGTGTCGCTCCCTGTGCCCGTGAGCCCCACGCGCCCGGGCCGCCGCGGTCCCCGGCGGGCCTCGCATCCGCGCGGGAATACGGGCGGCGCAGGCCCAGTGTTATCTGACCCCTGGCAAGCCATGCCAAGCTGTGAAACACTCGTCATCAGTCTGTCTCGGACAGGGAGCGAAGGCCAATGCGTTCTCGGAACACTGAATCCTCTTCATTAGTGACTTCCATCGGCCGCTGGCGCACTGCCAGGCGCGTCATTCTCGGCTCCATCGTCCTCGCGGGCGCGATGGCCACCTCGGCGGCGGTGATGTACCGCTTCGGCGGCAACGAGTGCCGTTCGGCACATCGTGCCATCGCGGTGGACAACAGCTACTCGTACAGCGGCATCGGTGCGGTGATCCAGGGTCGCGACGACCACGTCATCGTCCGGAGCGTGCTCCCGGGTGCGCCGGCCGACGGCGAGATCCGTGAAGGCGCTCGCCTGATCTCGGTCGACGGCACCTACCCCGACAGCGTCGAGGGTTGGGCCTCGGCGCTCAAGGGCCCGGAGGGCACCAGCGTCACGATCGAGGTCGCCTACCGCTGCAGCGGTCACAAGTTTGTGACCCTCGAGCGCAAGATGATCCGCGTCACGCGGGACTGACCGAAGCGGCCTCGCTTCGCTCGCCGAGCCTCGCGTCAGCCCGCGTCAGCCCGCGTCAGCCCGCGTCAGCCCGCGTCAGCCCGCGTCAGCTCGCATCAGCTCGCATCATCTCATCGGTCCTCACGCAGGTGAGGCCGATGGCGCTCGTACCCGCAAACCCTCCCGCGAACCGCCGCGAGAGTCCCACTATCCCGGGGGCTCCGACCGTGCCAGCACGACCGGAGCCTTTGGCGTTTAATTCCCCGCGCAGCACGAGGGTCCCGTCACGGCTCACCTGAAGCCGGGACTCACAGCACCTCACTCGCGCGGCACGTAGGTCCGCTGCGGCCCCCGCCACGGCGTCACCATGCCGGCCCGGGACATATACCCCGTCAGCGGCAGCACCCGCGTTTCGCCCTGCGCGCTGCGGGCCACCTCGTAGCGCCGCTGCAACGCCGGCCGCAGCCAGGCCGGCGGCTCGCCGTCGAGGTACACCGCGACATACCTGCCGGCGACCACCTGCGCTGTGATCTCGGCCTCGATCGCCCGCTGCTGCACCCGTGGCACGTCATGCAGCCCCATCGTCCCGACGTGCCCCGGGCCGCCCGCGAGCACGCTCCACCACGGCCGCTGCAAGGCCAACACCGGCCCCGTACGCGCACGAAGCTCACCGCGCAACGCACTCGCCCGCGCGCGCTCGGCCGCGGTCGGCAGCGTGCGCCACGGGTCCTGCATTTCATAGCTGTCCCCGAGGCCAGCCAGCCCGCGATCCTGGATCGGCTGGTACCGCGGCTCGAGCGCGAGGCCAAAGACCAGCTGCGCGCTCACCAGCCCCAGCGCGGTCGCCTCACCGGGCCCGACCGGCAGGATCACCGCCACGAACGCCGCGCCAAAACAGATCCCCGGCATGAATGCATTCGGCTCGGCCCACTGCGTGCTGTACCCCAGCGCCGAGGCCAGCAACGCCGCCACCGCGACGATCGCCCAGTACACATGCCCCTCCCAACCTGTCCCCCGGGACATCTTCCGTCGCGCCCACGTCACGAGCCTGCCGACCAGCATCACGACCACGAAGGGCCCGGCGTGTAAGAACATCCCCCAGGTCTTGCGAGTGAAGCGCTCCGCGTTGAAGGCGTGGGTCTGGTGCAGCTCGTAGATGTAGACCCACAGCTGCCCGCCCGTGAGGCGTTGCCCGACGAGCACCCCGCCGCCGTCGATCACCGCGATGCCGAGCGCGAACCATAGCAGCTCGCGCGGCGCGACCCACAGCCCCGCGACCCCGGCCGCGACCACGAACACCGCCGCCGTCTGCTTGGTCCAGAACGCCAGCGCCACGAGCACCCCCGCGAGCGCCGCCCGGCCCCGCCTCCCGCTCGCGCCGCGCAGCAGCACCAGCCCCCACAGCAGCAGCGCGAGGAACAGGCTGTCGGCGCGCGCGACATCATACCAGCGAAACCCGAACACATAGCCCGAGCACCACAGCCCGACCGCCGCGGCCTGATGCGCGCGCGGCTTGCCCTCATCGCCCACCAATCTCCATAAGCCGAGCCCGATCGCCACCACCGCCGCGACGCTGACCGCCCGCGCGAGCACGAGGTCCAGCGGGACCACGAGCCCCAGCGCGGCCAGCACGGCCGGATACAGCGGCGTGTACAGGAACGGCACGAACTCCGACGACGGTTCGGGATAGGCCGCGAGCCCCTGCTGCAGCCGCAGCGCCTGATGCAGCGACCCACCCTCCATCCACTCGAGCTCGAGCGCGAACCCGATCCGCCAAGCGAAGCAGATCACCAGCACCAGCACCCACACGCCCGCGACCGCCGTCACCACGCGCCGCGCGAGCACCGGCTCCTTCACGGCGCCTCCACGAGTGAGCCAGTCGAGCCAGTCGAGCCAGTCGAGCCCGTGGGCGCCGCATCGTCGCTAAACGGCCCGACCACGCGGCCCCGCGGGCGCAGGCAGCAGTAGTGACCGAGGTCGAGTATACCGGTGGGCTCGCGCGGATCGGCCAGCGGCCCCGGCGTCGCGCAGGCCCAGCGCATCTCCGGCCCGAGCCCACGAGCGACCGCGCTGGCCTGCGAGGGCACCCTCGGACCAACATGACCGACGTGACAATAGAGGTCCGGGTCCCGCACCCGCAGCTCGGCGAGCGGCGCCAGCAGCTGGTGCCCCGGCCGTCCACGCGCCGACGGCCGCAGCAGCTGCACACGCCGCGGCCAGGGGTCCACGAGCCCATACACATCGACGACCTGCAAGCCCGACGCATACGGCAACGCCCCCGCCGCGCCGACCGTGATCCACGTGTCCCCGGGGACATGTTCACGCAGCCACAGCCCGGCGTGCACGCGTTCGCGGGCGAAGCGGTCCATCGCCGTCACCCCCTCCCAGCGCCCCGCGATCCACCCGGTCGGCGTCGCCCGGTCCTCGAGCCAGCGCGCGTGCGCCATGAACCCGAGCCAGCTCGCAGCGACCAACCCCAGCAGCGCCGCGACCGGCACGCGCCGGAGCCAGGCCACGCGCCCGCCCAGCCACGCGCTCGCGTCGGCGAGCAGCCACGCGAACAACACCGCCCACAGCGCCGTCGCGACCACGAGGAAGCGCCCATACGCCATGAAGTCCCCGCCGATCGCCCACGCATACGCGAGCGACCCCGCGATCGGAACCACCAGCACCAGGTGCCGCGCCCGCAGCCACGGCGCCAGCGGCACCAGCCCGACCAGCCCGACCCCATGCGCCCACGCCTCGACGTACCAGACCCCGTAGGTGCCGCGCAGCAGCCCCCCGAATTGCTTGATCTGCCACGTGTTCGGCAGCCACTCGCCATAATAGAGGTGCCGCCAGATCAGGTGCATCAGCAACGGTCCGCCCGCCAGCGCCCCCGCTGCCAGCAGCGCGCGCCAACCCGGCCAGCCCTTTCGACCATGTACGATCAGCCATGTCGCAACGAACAGGCCGATCGCCAGCAGCGCGTCGGGCCGCGTCAATCCAGCCAGCGCCGTCACGACCCCCGCCGTCCGCCAGCGCCCGCCCCCGACCGCCACCATCGCCCCGAGGGCGAGCGCCGCGGCGAACGAGGTCTCGAGCCCACCTTGCCCCCAGACCATGAACTCCGGGCCGACCGCCAGCAACAGCCCCGGCAACAGCGACCAGCCCCCTCGCAGCACCCGAAGCAAGCCACATACCAGCACCAGCCCCGCGAGCGCCGAGAGCCCCGTCAGCCACGGGGCAAACCTCT
>JAYUXQ010000577.1:0-1675 GCA_043752905.1 Nannocystis sp.
AACTTCTTCCTCGGCAGCGGCTGCATGTCGTTGCAGGCGCCGGTGAGCCGAGGGATCCGCGTCGGGCTCGGGACCGACGTCGGCGCGGGGCGCAGCTTCTCGCTGCGGCAGGTGATGGCCTCCGCCCATGACGCGGCGCTCGCCGTCGGCGCCCGCGTCGGCGCGGAGGCGCTGCTGTGGTACGCGACCCGCGGGGGCGCGCGGGCGCTGGGGCTCGGCAACGTCGGCTGCCTCGCGCCCGGACACGAGGCCGACATCGTCGCCGTCGACGTGCCAGAGTACGTGCAGGCGACGGGGGAAGACGACGCCGACCACGCGAGGCTGTACGACGCGATCGCGTTTCGCCGCGACGCCGGCCCGGCGCGGGCGGTGCTCGTGCGTGGGCAAGTGCTGCGATAGTGTGGTATGGCCCGGGGCATGCTGCGCCCCAGGTACCCATATTATCTCGGCGGTGTGGCCGAGCAGCCCAACGCCGACCTCGTCGTCCACGACAAGTACAGCGGCGCCGAGGCGACGCGCGTCGCCCTCGCCGACGCGCGGGCGATCGACCGTGCGATCGCGATGGCGGCCGCGGCGGCGCCGGCGATGGCGGCCCTCCCGGCCCACGCGCGAGCCGCCGCGCTGCACCACTGCGTGCGCCGCTTCACCGAGCGGCAAGAGGAGCTGGCGCTCGCGCTGTGCATCGAGGCCGGCAAGCCGATCCGCGACAGCCGCGGCGAGGTCACGCGCCTGATCGACACGTTTCGGGTGGCGGCGGAGGAGGCGACGCGCATCCTCGGCGAGGTGCTGCCGCTCGACATCAGCCCGCGCGCGACCGGCTACCGCGGACAGTGGAAGCGGGTGCCGATCGGCCCGGTGTCGCTGATCTCGCCGTTCAACTTCCCGCTCAATCTCGCCGCGCACAAGGTGGCCCCGGCGATCGCCGCCGGCTGCCCCTTCGTGCTCAAGCCGGCGAGCTTGACGCCGGTCGGGGCGCTGCTCATCGGCGAGGTGCTCGCGGAGGCCGGCCTGCCGCATGGGTCGTGGTCGATAGTGCCGTGCCCGCGCGAGGGCGCGGAGCAGCTGACCACCGACGACCGACTCAAACTGCTGTCGTTCACCGGGTCCGGCGAGGTCGGCTGGGCGCTCAAGGCGAAGGCCGGCAAGAAAAAGGTGGTGCTCGAGCTCGGCGGCAACGCGGCCTGCATCGTCGACGAGGGCGCCGACCTGGCCACCGTGGTCCCGCGCCTCATCTTCGGCGCCTTCTATCAATCCGGCCAGAGCTGCATCAGCGTGCAACGCATCTTCGCCCACCGCACGCTTTATGATGCCCTGCGCGCGCAGATGATCACCGCCGCGGGGACGCAAAAGCTCGGCGACCCGCGTGATGAATCCACCGACCTCGGACCCATCATCAGCGAAAAGGAGGCCCGCCGCATCGAGGGCTGGGTGAGGCAGGCCGTCGAGGCCGGCGCGACGCTGCTGTGCGGCGGCAAGCGCGACGGCGTGATGATGGACGCGACCCTGCTCGAGGGCGTGCCCGCCGGACTACCGCTGGTGGAAGAGGAGGTGTTCGGCCCGGTGGCGATCCTCGAGCCCTTCGATGACTTTGAGAATGCGCTGGAGAAAGTGAACGCGAGCCGCTTCGGCCTGCAAGCGGGTGTATTTACGAATGACCTGCGGCGGGCATATCGCG
>JAYUXQ010000578.1:0-4392 GCA_043752905.1 Nannocystis sp.
TCGACATCGACGGTGCCGCCGAGGATCGTGACCGAGCCGCTGCCATCGATCTTGACGTCCCCGCCGCCGTTGATGTTGACAGCACCGCCGCCGTCGACGGTGACGACGCCGCCGCCGTCGATCTTGACCTGGCCGTCGCCTTTGATCTCGATCAGGCTCGCGTCCTTGATCGTCACTTTGCCGCCCTCGAGCACGATCGTGCTGCCGGCGCCGGTGAGGGTCACTTTGGTGCCGGCCTCGATCTTGTACTCGACCGCGGTGACGGTGCCGTTGGTGGCGATCTCGACCTTGTGCTGACCGCCGATCGTGAGGTTGTAGTCGCCGCCGGTCGTCTCCTTCTTGATCGCGCCGGTGCTGATGTCCGCGTCGGCGCTGAGGATCTGCTTGAAGGTGCCCGTCACCGTGTGATCGAGCGTGCCGCCGACCGTGTACTTCTCGTTCACGCCGACGTCGACGGTGCGGTTCCCGGTGACGGAGATCGACTGGTCGGCGCCGGCGCTGAGCGACTGGTTGGCGCCGGCGGTGAGCGACTGGTTGACACCGGCGCTGAGTGACTGGTTCGCGGCGGCGGACGCCGTGTGGTTGGCGCCGGCCGACTCGGTGAGATTGGCGCCGACGTCGAGGGTCGCATTGGCGCCGACGCTGGTCTTGTCGTTGGCGCCGACGCTGGTCGTGCGATTCGCGGAGATCGAGTTGGTCTCGCTGCCGCCGACGCTGAGCGAGTTGTCGGCCCCGACGACCGTGTTCCAGTCCTTTTGCGCGTGGAGGTAGACCTCCTCGGCGCCGGCCTGGTCCTCGAAGCGGAGCTCGTTGGATCCGCCGCCACCAGGGGACGAGTTCGACTTCAATGTCGTCTTGGTCTTCTCGGCGGGGAGCGGGTAGGGGGGACCGTTCTGGCCGTTGTATACGCAGCCGACGACGAGCGGGCGGTCGGGGTCGCCGTCGAGGAAGTCGACGACGACCTCCATACCGATGCGGGGGAGGGCAAACATGCCCCAACTCCCGCCGGCGACCGACTGGGCGACGCGGATCCAGAAGGAGGACGTCTCGTCGCGCGGCGAGACGCGGTCCCAGTGGGGTAACACCTTGATCCGGCCGTGTTCGTCGCAGTGAACCTCCTCGCCGGGCGGGCCGGTGACGATCGCGGTCTGCAGGCCCGATACACGCGGCCGGGGCTGGCTCAGCGACGGGCGGAACGGCACCGTGAGCGGGATGCACTCGAACTCGTTGGTGTAACGCGGGGCGGATTGCGCGACGACGCCGTCGAGGATCGCGACGTCGGGGCATTCGCCGCGGTGGATGACGCGTGTGACGAGGTACTTCTCGTCGAGGTCGCTTCGGTGGCCGCTGAGCGTGAACCAGGTACCGGGAGTAAGCACCGTCGCGTTGCTGGTGCCGGACGCGGCGTGGCCACCGACGGCGAGGCGCTCCTGCTTGATCTTCGCGTGGCGGGCGCCATCGCCGGGGTAGACGACGTCATCGTGTTCGTAGATCTCCCGGGTGCGACCGCGGAGGTCCTGCCCGGGGCGGGCGGCGGCGAGGGGAGCCTCCGGGGACTGCCAGTCGAAGTTGCGCTGGGCCACGGCGGTGCTGCGTAGCCGGCGGCCGAAGACGAAGCGCTGGATCGACTCGGCCCGGGCGGTGTCGGGCTCGGTGTCGACGATCTCGATCGGGTCGGCCTGTACGGCTGCGAAGTCGCCGTTATCGTCGACGAGCACGAGGCGCTCGGCCGCGTCGCTGGCGTGGTCGAAGAAGTAGGTGATGCCCTCCTCCTCCATCAGTCGCGCAGCAAAGGCGAGGTCGGACTCGCGAAACTGGACGCAGTACTCGCGCTTGGGGTAGTCGGCGGCGAGCAGTCCGTCCAGGCGAAGCTCGCGGCCGTGGGCGGCGAGCGGACCTTCCAGCACGAGCCTCAGGATGTCGAGCGCGGAGAGGTCTTGCCAGGCGCGGGTGTCGACCTGCTGGCCGAGCAGCGCGAGAGCAGGGCCGACCTCGAGGCGGACGTGGTGGCGACCCGCGACGCGGCCGAGGTCGTGGGCGGCGAGCACGACGCCGTGGACGGCGCGGACGGTGGCGGTTCGGCGGTCGATGTCGAGGGTGCAGGCGTCGCCGAGCAGGTCATCGAGGTCGAGGCGCTGCTCGTCGACGACGAGCTCGAGGATCAAGCGGTAGGGCTCGTTGAGTGCCTCGACGAGCTCGACGCGGCGGACATGCCAGGGGCTGCCTTGCCAGCCGTGGACACGCAGGCCATAGAGAACCGCGGCGAGCGGCTGGAAGCTCTTCGTGACGGTGTGCCACAGGTCCTGTACGGGCGGCATCGGCAAGGCTCTTTCCTGGGTGATGAGACGTGTCCGAAGGTAGGAGGGGCGCGGGCGTGGGCGTCGGGGCTCATTGTGGCCGCCCGCTCGGGTCGTGGAGAGGGAGATGACCAGGCTGAGAATTCCGGCGTTCTCGATCGAAAGCGCGAACACATGATGCGTCAATCGACGCACGGCTCGGGCACATCGAAGGCCCCTCGTGGGTCCAGTCGAGCGTCAGGAGTTCCACGGCGAAATCCGATGTCAGGGTTAAAAGCTCACACCACCAGGCGGGGCCAGAAAGGTCTCCAAGGTACTCTTGCGCTGGCCGTAATAGTTGTCTGGTACGCTAGACCATATCAACTGCGGCCGCAAGGAGTTCCGTTTGCTCGCGACCCGCTTGGTAATAGCCTCAGATTCGCAGGATGCTCCAAAGAACAATGTTTGAACGCGGGTACGCTGATCATCAAGAAGCGCCGCGCCCGCCGCATCGCCTGGGCCGGTCCTCGCGACCGTCAAGGAGCCACGCCTACGACCCGACGAAGAGGTTTCTTTGAGAATGCGTCGCTCACGATGCGCCAGGTCGTGCAGGGGTACGAGTGGTCGACGTGTCCGTACGGGGGAGACACGGGTCAGGGCAGATCCGGCCGCAGCCCGCCTGCGCAAGCGGGCCCTTGAGCAAGGATGCAGTACTGGGCGAGCCGACGTTTGAGTCAGAGAAGGCCAGGGCCTCGGCCGGCCCGGCGTTGCGCTCGAGCGCTACTGGCAGCGTTTTCACGGGACCAAAGGGTATGAAATCCATGTAACGGCCGACATCGGGAGTGATGTACGTCTGACGTGACGAGCCCGTCCGACTGTTCTGTTCACGCTCCATCGAGCTGATGACTCCGACGGTTTTCGCTGGTGCGCCGCTCACTGGCGGGCAAATTCGGGATATCTTTTCGCTGGGAGTAGGCTCAGAGACCGTCTGCCGCCATACCACGTCAACAGAGCGTCGCCAGGGAAGCAGACATCATGATTCGCTTATATATCACCCCGGACGGACAGCAACCGTATCTCTTGAGTTTCGAGCGGGCGAGCGTCAGCGTGGGAAGTGCGGTCGACAGTGATGTTCGGCTGCGAGCGCCCGGCGTGTCGAGCCGTCACTTTCGTCTCCGGCGGGTCGGTGGGGACGTGCTGGTCGACGACCTGGGCTCGAGCAACGGTACCTATGTCAATGAATTGAAGGTCATCGGCTCTCAGGTCCTATCGGTCTCGGACGAGATCTACATCGCCGGTTTTAGCATCCGCGTCCTCGGGGACGGGACAGCGCCTGTTGCAACCCCGAACGCGGCCGGGACCGCCGCGAAGCCGAGGCTGGCCGGGACCGCCGCGAAGCCGAAGCTGGCCGAGACCGCCGCGAAGCCGAAGCTGGCCGGCGCGGCCCCGGCGGCCGCGGTGGTGGCGACGCCAGCCGTCCATGTCGAGGAGCTGAGGGCTCCGGCGGTCGAAGAGGTCGATCCGCCCGCGGGTTTCGATGCGCCGCGGGTGGCCGGCTTGGTGGAGCCGCTGGCGCGTGCGTGGGAGGAGCGCGCTGACCCACACCACCTGTTGGCCGGCGAGGAGTTGCGGGAGGCCCGGATATGGGTCGACTGTGGGACGCGCGTTCAGCCTGCGGCGGGGCGGCGCGAGCGTGCGCTCGTCGACCACAGCCGGCAGGTTGCGCAGCGGCGGATGTGGAGCCGCCTGGGGGCCTTCGCGGTACTCTGTCTGGCATTCGGCGGCGGCGGGTGGATGGCGGGCCGAGTGCTCGCGGAGGGGCCCGGCGGCGCGAAGAATTTCATGCGGGTCGCCGTGCAGGAGGGACGCGCGCTGGACGTCGAGAGGAAGCGGCAGGTTTGTGCGGCCCGGGCCCAGGAGCTCGCCGGCTCGGCGCTGGTGGAGGCGAAGACTTCGTTCGACGCTGCGCTGGTGAACGCGGCCGAGGGGTTGCGCTGCGTGGTGGAGCACGACTTGCGCGACCTGCCGCTCGAGCGGACCGTGCGTACGCTGCTGGGGGGGGCCCACAGCCACCTCGTCGAGCGGGCGGGAGCGCGGCTCGTCACGGCCGCCCCGG
>JAYUXQ010000579.1:0-1672 GCA_043752905.1 Nannocystis sp.
GGCCTCTCGCAGCTGCGCGACGCCCTGCTCAACGAGGCGCTCGCCCATCCGCGCGAGATCCCCGGCCTGCACGCCCAGTACCTGCACTTCCTCCGCGCCGGCCTCCCGCAGCGGATCCAGCACCCGATCGCGCGGCTCTTGCTGGTCAAGCTGCCGCTCTCCCTCCTGCTCGGCTTCTTCGGCCTGTTCGCCGTCGCCTACGTCGGCGCCTACTTCTTCCTCAACGACGAGAATCTCGGGCGCCTGCTGGGCAAGGTCATCGGCAAGCAGATCAACGGCGACCTGGAGCTCGGCAGCGTGCACTGGTCGCCGCGCCTGATCCTCGACCTGGTCACCGGCACCCCGCACCACGCCGTCGTGCACGACATCAAGATATGGCGCGGCTACAAGCGCCAGGGCACCGAGCGCGACAAGTTGACCGGCTGGGTCGGCCACGTCGAGGCCAAGATCGTCCTGCACGAGATCATCCCCTGGAACCGCCTCGGAGTACCCCCGCTGTTCGAGATCCCGTGGATGCTGCACTTCACCGAGGCCGACGTGATCGACGAGCTGCACATCGACGTGCACGAGTTCGCCAGCCACGACAAGAACGGCAAGGTCACCTGGGGCATCAGCCTGCTCGACGCCTTCAGCCCGAACCCGCAAGCCCCGACCGCGCCGGCGAAGACCCGCGCGATCAGCTTTCGCATGGACAAGATCCGGCTACACGACGCCGACCTCGACATCGACTTTCGCCCGCAGAGCGGCTGGCAGACCGCCGTGCACATGACCGACGCGACCATGTCGCTCTACTTCGAGGGCGTGCACCCCAAGCTCGGCCCGCCGAGGAAGAAGCCGCTGCTGTTCGCCGTCGACGCGACCGCCGATACCGGCATCTTGCGGATCTTGAGCCTCGGCTACGAGCTCCCGATCAAGGACCTGCACCTCGAGCAGTTCGGCGCGGGTGGTCCGGTGCCGCTGGGCGACGTCCGGATCCGCGGCGAGGGCAGCTTCGCCGGATCGCCGGCCAACATCGACGGCTGGCTGCGCGACGCCTTCACCGCGACCGCCCGCAACGTCGACATGACGATCCTGTTCCCCGAGGCCGGGCCGCTCGGCCGCACGATCGGCGAGGCCCACAAGCTCCCGCCGACGATGATCTCCGCCGACGGCGCCTCCGCCCAGCTGACCCTCGTCGGCCCGCTGCAAGACGTCACGATCGGCCTCGCCGCCTCCGGCATCGGCCTCGACTTCTTCAGCGACCCCGAGCCGGCCACTCCCAACGACAGCCCGGCCGTCGCCCCGGCCGCCGCCAGTGTCGCGGCCCTCGGCGCCGCCACGATCGCCGAGCCCTCCGCCGTGCTCGGAGCGGCCACCGGCGTCGCGCCCGGCAAGACCAGCCCCGCCGACAAGCCCGCCTCCTCCGCGCTCGACTGGTCGCTGCGCAGCGTCGACCTGCGCCTCGCCATGAACAAGGAGCCCGTGCCGGCGATGTGGGGCGACCGCTACCACCGACCCGGTCGCGAGCGCTGGGTCGTCGACTTCGCCCACCTCGAGGGCGACGCGCTCGGCGGCAAGCTCTCGATGCGCGAGCACGAGGGCCGCAATCACCTCGTCATCGGCGAGCCCGGCGAGCCGCTCGTCGTCTCGATGGTCGCCGACATCACCGACCTCGACCCCGGCCAGCTCGTCG
>JAYUXQ010000580.1:0-4389 GCA_043752905.1 Nannocystis sp.
GGGATGTCGCTCGGGTCACCGCTGGTCGGCGCCACCGGAGGCTCGACCCGCGGCGCACGCACCGGCGCCCGCGCCTCCATACGCGGGTCGACGCGCGCGTCCATTCGCGGGTCACGCGGGTCCATTCGCGGGTCGGTGCGCGGGTCCATTCGCGGGTCGGTGCGCGGGTCGGCGCGCGGGTCCAGACGCGGGTCGCCCGGCGGATAGGTGCCCTCGCGGGTCAGGTTGCCGCGGCTCAGGCTCGCCGAGCTCGCACCCGCTGCGGGCGCATAGCGGTCCTGCGCCAGAGGCTGGCGCGCCGGCAAGCCCGCCGTGCCGAGCGGCACGTGAGCAGCAGCGGACCCGTGCCCCTGCACCGGCATGTGACCGTGCGTGTGGCTGGCGCTCGCGCTCTGGCTCTGGCCACCGAGCAGCGGGTTGTTGCCGAGGAGACTCGGCCCCGGCGTGCCCGGGACCTGCACCTGCGACTGCCGGCGCCCGCGCGACACGGCCCCGGTCGAGTGAGCGCGGATCACCTGCTCGAGCTCGTCCTCGGCCGGCGCGTGGCGGTCGAAGCCGGTGGCGATCACCGTCAGCCGCAGCGCGTCGCCCATGTTGGGGTCGATGACCGCGCCGAAGATGATGTTGCAGTCCTCGTGAGCGGCCTCCTGGATCAGCGACGCGGCCTCCTCGACCTCGTGCAGCTTCAGATCCGGACCGGCCGTGATGTTGATCAGGATGCCCTGCGCGCCGTGAATCGTCACGTCCTCGAGCAGCGGCGAGCTGATCGCCTGCTGCGCGGCCTGCAGCGCGCGACCCTCGTCGTGACCGATGCCCATGCCCATGAGGGCCCGGCCCTGGCCCGACATGATCGTGCGCACGTCCGCGAAGTCGACGTTGATGATGCCCGGCACCGTGATCAGGTCCGAGACGCCCTGCGTCGCGTGCTGCAGCACCTCGTCCGCCAGGCGGAACGAGTCGAGCAGGCTCGTGTTGGCGCTCGTCACCTGCAACAGCCGGTCGTTCGGGATCGTGATCAGCGTATCCACGGCCTTCTCGAGCCGCTCGATGCCCTCCTCCGCGAAGCGCAAGCGACGCTTGCCCTCGAAGCGGAACGGCTTCGTGACCACGCCGACGGTCAGCGCGCCCATCTCACGGGCGATCTGCGCGATGATCGGCGCCGCGCCGGTGCCCGTGCCTCCACCCATGCCCGCGGTGACGAACACCATGTCGGCACCCTTGAGCGCCTCGGCGATCTCCGCGATGCTCTCGAGCGCCGCCTCGCGGCCCTTCTCGGGGTTGGCACCCGCACCGAGTCCGCGCGTGATGTCGCGACCCAGCTGGATCACCGTCGGCGCGAGGCTCCTCTCCAGCGCCTGCACATCGGTGTTGGCGACGTAGAACTCCACGCCCTCCACCTTGTTCTGGATCATGGTGTTGACGGCGTTACCCCCGGCTCCGCCCACCCCGATCACCTTGATCTTCGCCTGATCTTGCACTGCGTCCTCGAGTTCAAAGTGCGCCATAGCTGTGACCGACCTGCTGTCTATGCAGGCATTATCCGAGGCGATCCAACATTGCAAAAAATTTGTGATCGCCGATCGCGCAGGTAATCATGTGAAGTTTTATATCCCACATGTCATACAATACGACGGTTGGCAGTGTTTCTTCCAAACAGCCCCCAGATGCCCGTAACCGCCGGTTTTCGCGATCTCCGGCCCTGCGCCGAAGCTGTCCATAAGATCAGGTTTGCTCGCCCGACCGGCCCTGCACCGATCCCGGTCGCGATCGGCCGATCGTCAACCCGGGCGTGGTTCCCGCGGGTCGCGATCGCCGAACATTCGTAGCAGATCGAATTCAGGGAGATCGGACACTCGCTCCCGATCCACACGCGATCCACCGCCTGTCCGATCGGACAGGAACAGTGATCAGATCTTCAGGTGCCGCATGCACGCGACGAGTCCACCTGGCCCTTGGTGCTGGATCCAGGGGACAGGTCGGTCGGGACAGGCTCCGATCGCAGCTAGCGTGCCGCCAGACTCCGTGTCCAATTTTCGGCGAGCTCGCGGTCAGCCGAGCGCCGCCCGCATGGCGGCGACCGTCGCGTCGGGGACACCCCGGTCGAGCCACCGCTCGAGGGCCCGTACCCCCTGCCACAGCAGCATCGGCAGCCCGTCCTGCACGCGCAAGCCGAGCGCCTCGGCCTGGTCGAGCAGCCCCCCGGCGGCGCGCGGATACACCGCGTCGATCACCCGCGCCCGCGCGGCGAGCCCGCCCAGCAAGAGCGGCGCCGGAAACTCGCTCGGCCCGCCGCGCATCCCGACCGTCGTGCAGTTGACCAGCAACTGCGCGCCCCGTTCGGCCCCGGTCGCGTAAGCGGCGGGCACGACCCCCGCGAGCCACGGCCGGGCCGCCAGCACCGGCAAGAGCGCGGCCGGATCGCGGGTCACCCAGCGCACGCACCCACCCGGGACCAGCAGCTCGCCCACGATCGCGTCGACCACGGCGAGCGCCGCCCCACCAGCGCCGAGCACGGTCGCCAGCTCCACGGGAGCCCCATCGAGCTCACGCGCCGCGGCCGCAAAGCCGACCCCATCGGTGTTGTCGCCGACGACCCCCCCCTCCTCAAAAACAACCGTGTTGACCGCCCCGATCCGCCGCGCCGCGTCGGTCAGGCGATCGACGTGCCCCAGCGCCCGCTGTTTGTGCGGCACCGTCAAGTTGAGCCCGCCGAAGCCGAGCGCGCCCGCCCCCGCGATCGCGGCCCCGAGTTGGCTCGCCCCGACGTGAAACGCCATGTAGCGGTGCGGCAAGCCGAGCGACGCGAACGCCGCCGCGTGCATCGCCGGGGAGCGCGAGTGGGCGACCGGATCGCCGAGCACCCCGAAGCAACGCGGCAGGCTCACCGCGCCATCCTAGCGCGTATCGTCAGCCGGGGCACAGGCCCAAGGCGTCGGCGCCGAGCTTGTCGGCCGGGTGGAGATCCGCCACCGTGTCCTCCGGATCGACATCGACGTCGCCCGGTCGCGGTCGTGTCGCCCGGGTCCGACCCGCGGTGTCTGGCGGCCGTACGCCGCGTGACCGCCTGCGCACGTGCTATGCACCGACGATGCAACGCGCGATCACGGGGTTCGCCACCGACGCTGTCGGCGATCCGATCGCCCTGCTCTCCTGCGGGCATCCGCAGCACGTGCGCCACCGGCCGCCCTTCTTCGACCGACCCTGGGTGACCAGCGAGACCGGCCGCGCCGGCATGCTCGGCAGGCCGCTCGAGTGCGTCCGCTGCGACCGCCTCGAGCTACCCGCGCACTTCATCCCCTACAAACAAACCCCCGTGTTCACCGAGGCCACGATCCCCGCGGGGTTGTTGCACGATCACACCACCCGCGCGGGCGTGTGGGCCAGGATCGTCGTCGTCGAGGGCAGCCTGCGGTACCACGTCGAGGCGCTCGGCCTCGTCACGCTGCTGACCCCCGACGCCCCCGGCATCGTCGCGCCGGAGCTTGCGCACCGCATCGAGCCCGTCGGCGCGGTGCGCTTCCTCGTCGCGTTCTACCGGGCACCCGCCAGCGCCGACGCGACAGCACCTCCTTGATCGCGCTGGACCAGCTGTCGCTACCCGCGGCCTCGCCGATGACCGATGACCGATGACCGATGACCGATTCGACCACCCGTGATCCGACGACCACCAGCGGGGGCGAGGCCGTCGTGACGCGGGTCCTGTATCACCCCTTCGTCGACCATCTCGGCGAGCCGAGCGCGTCGGCGGTCAAGTCGTACTCCACCAACAACGACAGCACGGGGTGAGCCCGGCCTTTCGCAAGTTCGACCTCAATGGCAAGAGCGCGTCGCTGCGCGACCTGTTCGACATCTATACCGTCGACGCCTATCCGGCGCGCGGCATCGGACCCGTCGACGGCTCCCCGGACAAAGTCCGACCGCTCATGGTCGTCGTATCAGCTCTACAGCATGATCTACGACACCCTCGTGATCCGCAAGGTCGTGCCCCCGGCCGCCAAGGTGATGTGGTTCGGCTGGACGCAGAGCGACAACGACTGGGCCACCCGGCTGTATATCAAGCTCCCCACCGGGCGCGCCTCGTATATGGTCCGCAACCCGGCGCCGGCCTCGTGGGCCATGACCGTGGAGATGCTCGCCCACATCGTCGGCGACGGACACCACTGGTGGACCGAGCAGATCACCAAGGGCGACGACCCCAACAAGCTCGGCACCGGTGACGGCAACGAGCTGTGGGAGCCCTCCGAGCCCAACGCGCCGGCCCCCTGGACGTGGAGTAACAACCCCAACGGCCCCAGTGGTTATCCTCGCATGCATGAATATGCGCTCTCGTACGGCAACCGCGCCGCGTAAAGCCGCGGCGCGCCCGGAGCCCGCTCAGCCAGCCTTCTT
>JAYUXQ010000581.1:0-10729 GCA_043752905.1 Nannocystis sp.
GTCGCCGGGACCTCGCCCTGCGTCAGCCCGCCGCCGGCCTCGACGGTCAGGCCGAGCACCAGCGCGAGCAGCAGCGCCAGCGCGGCCGCCGCGGCCGGCAGCCACATCGACCTGTCCGTAGGGACATGTGTCCTGGGATCGTGCTGCGTCATGCCGTCATCTCCCGACCCTCAACGTCCAGTCCACCGTCAGCGCCCCGAACACCCGGAACGCCTGGGTGTAGAAGGTCGTGAACATCTCCTCGCCGAGCACCGCGAGGTGGATCCCGCGCCACAGCTGCACATTGACGCCGGCCTGCAGCGCCACGCTGTAGCCCTGGCGCGCCGCGGTGACCTCGTCACGGTAGCGGATGGCGAAGATCCGGCCGTCGATCGCCACGCGGTCCCACGCGATCATCGTGCGCGTGTCGAGGTTGCCGCCGAGCCGCATCCCGCCCTCGCCGCCGAGCGCATAGCCGTCAAGGCGCGCGGCGAAGCGGCGAATGCGATACGCGGCCGTCGCCCCACCGCCGGCGCCGACGGTGACCTTGCGGTCCGGCGCGGTGCCGAGGTGGGCGGTGGTCGCGTCGCGAAAGAAACGAAATTGTCCGCGTGCCGCCAGCGTCCAGCGATCACCGAGCGTGACCTGATAAACGACCCGCGCGTCCTCGAATGCCTGGAGGTTGAACACGTTGAAGATCGAGTCGAGGTCGAAGTAGGGCCGCGTGCGCAGGTACATGAAGCGCAGCAGGTGCTTGGGCGTGAACGCCAGTTGCAAGCCGGCGGAGGTGTCGTCGAGCCGGCCGGTGCCGAGGTTGTAGCGCAGCGCGACGTACGGGCTCAGCGCTCCCCCGGCGCCGTTGGCCATCGCGCTGAGGCTGACGATCTCCTGGTCGACCGCGCCGGGTAGACCCAGGCTACCGTCGTCGTTGACGATGTTGCGGTTGACCCCGAGCGGCGAGAACGTGCGCCGGTAAGCCAGGCGCGCGTCGAGCCAGCGCAGCCCGACCACGCTGACGGCCGCCCCGACCATCGGCGAGTGCTTCTGGTCCGCGGGCGTGCCAGCGGTGCCGTCGAGCTCGAAGGTGGGGAAGCCGAATAGCGCGGTGCCGTCGACCTGGAACCCGCCGAACACCTCGAGGCCGAGGTGGATCGGCGTGCGCAGGCGCATCCACGCGCCGTCGAAGGCGTACCAGTCGAGCCCCGACATCTCGAACTGCCGGCCCGCGCGGATGTCGAGCATGCCCTTGAGGTTGTCGGCCTCGAGGTACGCGAACATGACGTCGATCTGCCGGCCGTCGATCTGATTGACGAGACGGGCCGACCTCGGGTCGGCCTCGCTCGCGTAGCTGCCGAAGTCGTGGCGCACACGCATCGAGGTGACGATGCGCAATTGTCCGTCGTCGCGGTGCCGTCGCAGCTCGCCGGCGTCGCGCGGGGCCAGCAGGTCGTAGACGCCGAGGTTGACGTACTGGACCAGGCGCCGCCGCGACAGCATCTGCCCCTCGGGCCCGGGGACGCGGACCATGTAGCCCTCGCCGAGCGTGCGCGCGACCGTGCGGATCTCGGTCGCGCTCGCGGCCCGCGACGCGGCGCAGATCAGCGCGACGGTCACCCACGGAACCAGCGGCGCGCTCCGGCGCGGCCGTCTGCGCCGCGCCGGGCCGACGCCGCGCGTCGCGATGGTTGCCCCTGGCCTCGCCAAACCTCCGTATGCTAAGCCATCCGCGGCCCGAGGTGGCGCTCGCGGAGCCGGCCGACGCAGACTCGTCGGCGCCTGTCTGGCGAGCGCCGACGACCCACCCTCCCGGAACGCGATCCCGTGGCCCTGTCTCCGACCGTCGTGAAGCCTCGCCGACCGGCCTGCGCCTCGTTTGGCGTGGCCCCCCTGCTCCGGCGCTGCGCCGCCGCCGTGAGCACGGTGATGCTGGCCGGGACGCTCGCCGCCTGTCGCCCGGCCACGCCGAGCCAGGCGCCGGACGAGGGCCTGGGGCCCGTCGCCTGGTACACCGGCGACGCACTGGCGGCCCGGCCGATCTCCGCGACCGGGCGCGCCGCGAAGCTGGCCCGCCTCGATGTCCTGTTCGACCTGCTCGATGCGGCTCGCTTCGCCGACGACCCTGACGCGCGCGAGCAGCTGTGGATCGGCCTCGGCGGGACGGCCCGCGGTCGCGGCCCGGAGGCGACCCGCGACGCGAGCACCCGCCTGCTCGCGGAGGCGATCGCGCTCGACGCTCAAGCCCTCGACGAGGACAGCCGCAGCTTCGTCGGCGGCGTCATCACCCTGCTGACCGCCGACCTCGGGCTCGTCGGCGCCGCCGACGACCTGGCGATCCGCACCGCGGCGTACCGCGAGATCGCGGCGACCGGCCACCCGCGCGCCGCCGACAACGCCCGCTGGCGCCTCTATGATCACGTCCGCGGCTGCCTCGAGGCGGCCGTCGGCGCCCCGCAGGAGCGCCGCGTCGAGGTCGCGGTGCACAGCCTTTATGTCCGCGAGGACAGCCTCGCCGCATGGCTCGACGACCGGGCCGTGCACGCGCAGGCCCCCCTGCCCGCCCCCGATGCGCTGTGGGCTCTGTTGCTCGAGTCACGCGCCCCGCTGGCGACCGACCCGCGGTGGACCGGCGTCGTCGCCCGACGGGCCCTGGCCGACGCGAAGCTCGAGCTCGCCGCCCGCACCTCGTTGCCCGCGCCGCGCGACCCCAGCTGGCCGATCGCCCGCGCGCCGCAGGGCACCGGCCGGCGCGACAGCCTGGGCCCGGTCGTTCGCATCGACGATCGCCTGGTGACCGTCGACCTCGGCCGCTCGCAGGCCCGCGAGGCCGAGCGGGGCGCACCGGAGCTGGTCCGCGGGATCGAGGGCGCGCTGGCCCTCGACGGCCGCGGCCTGGTACTGCTGGTCGCGCCGCCGATGCTGCCCTCGCCGGCCTTGAACTCGTTGATCCGCAGCTTGTTCGACGCCCGCGTCGCCCGCATCGAGCTGGCGATCCGCGAGCCTCGCGTGCCCGCCGACAGCGGCGACGTCATCTTTCAGCTCCCGCTCGAGGTGCTCCGCGAGACCGACCAGGGCCCCGCCTCCGGCGCGCTGCGAAAGGCTCGCTTGCACATGCACCTCTCGGGTCGCGGCGCTCGCCTGGCGGCCGACGGCAAGTGGCTCGACCTGCGCCCCGGCGCGACCGAGCTCGACGCGCAGCTGGCCCTGCTGCGCCGTGCCTACCCGCGCGAGCGCATGATCACGATCGGCCTCGCCGACGACGTGCTCTACCAGCAATTGGTCGACCTCCTGCGCGCCGTGATCGGCGGGCCGCAGCGTCGCTTCGAGGTCGCTGCCTGGCGCCCAGCCGCCGCCGCACCACCGCTGGAGCCGGTCGCGAAGGCGATCGCCGCCGAGGAGCGCCGGCTGCAGCGCCGCGCCGAGCTCGGCGGCGACACGGCCCGCGCCGCGCTACAGCAGCCCTTCCCGCTCGCTGCCGGAGATCAACCGAGACTGGAGGCGCTGGCCCGCCAGCTACTGCGCTGCCTGCCCGAGCTAGAGACCCCGCTCGCGCCCGGTGAACGGGTGCTCGTCGCCCTGCGCTTCGATGAAGGCCGGCTCGCCGAGGTCACGGCACAAAAGCCCCGCACGCGCGTCCCCGCCGACCGCCTCGCGGCCCTGCAGACCTGCGCCGAGACGGAGACCCGCGGCTTTCGCCTGCGCGAGCACCGGGACGTGATCCGCTCCGAGGTCGTGCTCGTCGCCCGCTGAGACCTGTCCCCGGGGACATGTAGCGATCCAGCCTGCGACGGCGACGTGCACCCACGCCCGCGTCGCGCTAGCGTTCGCCATGCCCCGGCTGTCCCACGAGGCCCTCGTCCAGCTGGTGCGCAACGCCCCCGGCCTGGTCCCTGCTCTGCTCGGCGCGGCCGGCCCCGGCAAGGATGCACGCCCGGTGCACGTGACCGCGGCCGAGTTCGCCGACCTCAACTTCGCCGAGCACCGCGCGGACGTCGTGCTGACGCTCGGCGGCACGCCGGACCAGCCCGAGGAGGCCTTCGTCGTCGAGATCCAGACCGACCCGGACCCGCAAAAGCGCGTCACCTGGCCGCTCTATGTCGCCGGCGCCCGCACGCGGCTCGGTTGTCCGGTCACGCTCGTGGTGATCGCCCTCGACCCGGTCGTCGCCCGCTGGTGCGCCCGGCCGATCGACCTTGGCCGCGGCCGCTGTGTCCTCCACCCCTGGGTCCTCGGCCCCGCAGACATCCCCGTGATCACCGACCTCGATCAGGCCCGCGCCGCCCCCGAGCTCGCGGTGCTCTCGGTCGCCGCCCACGCCGACGACCCCGGCGCCGAACACATCGCCCTCGCCGCGCTCGCCGCGGCCTCCACGCTCGACAACAACCGCGCCGCCCTCTACCCTGACTTCGTCATCGCCCTGCTCGGCGCGGCCGCCCGCGTCGCCCTGGAGAAGCTCATGGACATCACCGGCTACGAGTACCAAAGTGACTTCGCTCGCCGCTATTACGGCGAGGGCAAGGCCGAGGGCAAGGCCGAGGGCAAGGCCGAGACCCTGCTCAGGCTGCTCGAGCTGCGCGGCTTCGTCGTCCCGGAGGCCGAGCAGGCGCGCGTGCTCGCCTGCCGCGACCTCGACCGCCTCGACACCTGGGTCGCCCGCGTCCTGGCGGCCCGCGACCTCGATGAGGTCCTCGCGGATTGACCCGACGCCCGCGGGCCGATGTCGCCTGCCGGACCCACGCGTGGTCGCCCGGCCTGTCCTCGAGGCCCCCGGCTTTGGTGCCCACCGCCGCGGCCCGTGAGGTAGGCTAAAATGGCGATGACGCGGCCGCCCCACCGCGACCTCGAACAGACATCGACGCCGCCGGCCCACGCCGCGCGCGCGGCCGTCTGGGACGAGATCACCGATGCCTCGCACGGGGCGGCGCCGGTCATGCACGTCACCGTCCCCGACCACGAAGTCGGGTGCGCGCAGATCGGCCGTTATGCCGTGCTACGCAAGCTCGGCAGCGGCGGCATGGGCATCGTCTACGCCGCCTTCGACGACTCGCTCGATCGCAAGGTCGCTATCAAGGTCCTGCGCGAGCGCGGCGAGGATCCGCTGGACCAGGCCCGCCTGCTGCGCGAGGCCCAGGCGCTGGCCCGCCTCTCGCATCCCAACGTCGTCGCCGTGCACGACGTCGGCACCACCGACGACGGCCAGGTCTACATAGCGATGGAGTTCATCACCGGGGTGACCCTCCGGACCTGGCTCGAAGACCAGCCGCGCCCGCGCGCCGAGATCCTGCGCGTGCTGCAGCAGGCCGGGCGCGGGCTGGCGGCCGCGCACGCGGTCGGCCTGATCCACCGCGACTTCAAGCCAGACAACGTCATGGTCGCCGCCGACGGCCACGCGTGGGTGTTCGACTTCGGCCTCGCCCGCAGCACCGCCGACGTCGAGCCCGCGACCGCCCGTGCGGCGGATCCGGATCCTGCCTCGGTGATGGCTTCCGGGCAGCGGCCGATCTCGTCGATGACCGTCGCCGGCACCGTCCTCGGCACCCCCGGTTATATGGCCCCCGAGCAGCACGACGGCGAGCTCGCCGATGCCCGCACCGACGTCTTCAGCTTCTGCGTCACCCTCTACGAGGCGCTGTACTCCGAGCGCCCGTTCGCCGGCGAGACCTACGGCGAGCTGGTCGCCTACGTCCGCGCCGGCGAGGTCCGGGCCGCACCGCTCGGCCTACAGGTCCCGGCATGGCTGCGTCAGATCTTGCTACGGGGTCTTTCGTCTGTCCCTTCGGACAGGTGGCAGGACATGCCGACGTTGCTCGCCGCCCTCGCGGCCGACCCCGCGGTGCGCCGGCGTCGGATCCTGCGCCGCGTCGGCTTCGTCGCGCTGCTCGTCGGTCTGGCGATCGCCGTGCCCTACGCGTGGAACGAGGCCCAGCGCGTGTGGGCCCGCGAGCGCAGCGAGAGCCTCGCGGCCGAGCGCTGGCGGGTCGTCCAGGCCCGGATCGCCGCGCTCGAGGCCGAGGGTGAGCCTGCCGAGGGCGAGGCCGCCTTCGCCGCCTTCGTGCACGCCGAGGAGCACCGGGGCACCCGCGCGCTGACGCGGGCCTGGCTCGACCGCGGCGCCCGCCGCCTGCGCGCCGAAGATCGACCCGACGCGCTCGCCGCCTTCGCCCGCGCCTACACCGAGGCCGGCGAGCCCGCGCTCGAGGTCGCGGCGATGCAGGCGATGGCCCGCGTGTTCCACGAGGCCTGGGCCTGGGAGCCGCTCGCACAGGCGCTGGCGGCCCTGCGCGAGGCCGACGTGGGTCAAGACCCCGCGCTCGCCGGGCTCGGCGTCGACGAGGCGTTGATCCACCGCGACCTGCCGCGCGCGCTCGCCCTGCTCGACGGCCTCGGCGAGCCCGGAGGCGCCTCGCAGGAGCCTCGCCTCGCCCTGCGACCGCTGTTGCAGGCGCTCGCGGGCATGACGCGGACCCAGCTTCCCGCGCGCGAGGCCAGCGTCGTCGACCTCGACGGCGACCGCCGCAGCGACCTGGTCCTGCTCGACAGCAGCCGCCGCGTCGTCACCCTCGTCGATCACGATCTCCGCGTGTTGCGAAGCGACCGCCTGCCGGCCGCCGTCTCCCACCTGATCCCCGGCCACGCCCAGGCGCTCGTGCACGACGGCCAGACCTTGCAGCTGCACGCGCTCGGCGGCCCACCGAACCTGCTCTGGCAGCAGGCCAGCGCGAGCAAGCCCTACACCGCCGCCGTGATCGACCTCGCCGACGACGGCCAGCCCGACCTCTTCCTCGGCTTCGAGGCGCCCGAGCGGCGCTTCTCGGTGCTGCCTGACGCCGCCGTCGCGCCCCCCGGCGCCCTCCTGCGTGTCGCCCACCCGGCGACCCAGGCCAGCGAGAGCGACATCGAGGGCCTCGTCTCCGCCGACCTCGACGGCGACGGCACGCGCGAGCTGATCGCTGGCGTCGGGGCGTGGACCGCCTATGACCTGCGCGTGTTCCAGGCCGGCTCCGAGGGCCTGGTCCTGCGCGCCTACCGACGCATGGGCCGGATCGGCGGCGTCGCGGTCGTGCGCGACGCGGGCGGCCGGGCCCGCATCGCCGTCGCCAAGGACGACGTCTATCCCAACCGCGAGATCTTCCCGACCCCGCCGCACACCGGCGCGCCCGCGGGCGTGTACCTGCTGCGCTGGACCGGCGACGCGCTGGTCGAGGATGGCTTCGTCCCGTTCCCTCGCGTCGATGGTGCCAGCGCCGTCGAGCTCGGCCGCGTCATGCTCTCCGGCGACCTCGACGGCGACGGCCTCGACGACCTCGTGCTCGCCGCGACCCGCCAGAGCACCCGCGCACAGGACCAGCGGCGCGCTCTCACGCTCATCCTGCGCCAGCGCATCGACGGCGACTTCGCCCTCGTCGCGCTCGGCGGCGTCGCCCCGGTCGCGTTGTTCGACGCCGATGCCGACCCCGCGCGCGAGCTGCTCGCCGTCGCCACCGAACGCCCCGACGAGCTGTGGATCCTCGGCGCCGGCGACGATGGCATGGACCCGCTGCCGCGCCCGAGCCTCACCTGCGTCGAGGCCCCCGCCGAGCTCGCCGACCCCGCCCTCGTGCGCGCCTGGCAGCGCGCCAGCCAGCTCGAGCGCGTGGGCCTCACCCGCGAGGCCGCGACCACGTTGCGCGACGCGGCCCACTTCGCCGGCGACCCGCACCACCGCCGCCTCGTGCTCGACCGCGCTGGCGACATCTTGCTCGCCCGCGGCGACGAGTCCATCGCCGGCGATCTGTTCCGTCAGGTCGCCGCCGACCCTGCGCTCGCTCCGGCCGCGCTCGCCAAGGCCGCCGAGGCCGCGACCCGCCTGGGTCGCTACGCCGACGCCCACGCGGCCCTGCAGGCCCTGATCGGCCTGCGCGCGGCCACGCCCACGCAGATCGGGGCGGCCCACGTCGACATCGCCGAGCTCGCGCCGCTGGCCCGCCCCGAGCACAGCTTTCGCGTCGACTTCGACCGTCCGCTCGGACCCGCGTGGCACATCGAGGACCCGAGCGTCGTGCGTCGCGATCCCGGTGACGGCGTGTTGCGCGTCACCACCTTCCCCGGTCAGCACGAGCTCGCAGCGCTGCCGATCGCGTGGGACGGCGGACCCTTGCGTGTACACGTCGACCTCGTGCGCGAGCACCTCGAGCTCGGCGCCTCACTGCGCGTCGTCGTGCGCGGCGACGACGGAAGCCTGTGGCTCGGCGGCGGCGTGGCGGCCAGCGGCGGCGGCGGCCTCGTCGATCGGGCGCTGCAGTGCTGGAACCGACACCACGGCGTGTGGGACGCGATCGACACGCGCGCGCAGGCCAGCGCCGAGGAGCACGAGGCGCTGCGCCTGCGCATCGAGTACCTGCCGGGCATGGGCCCGCTCACCTGCGCCGTCACCGACGGTCGCGGCCTCGTGCATCGCTTTCAGGGCTCGCCCGCCGCGCCGGCCCCCGGCGGCCGTTACTGGCTCTCGATCGGCGTGTTCCCCGATCGACCGATCGACCTGGCGATGAGCCGCGCTGCGATCCGCAGCATCCAGGTCGAGGGCGCCGAGGCCCTGCCGCCGCTGCCCGAGAGCCCCGCCGCCGCCGCCCGTCGCCGGCTCGCCGAGGGCGAACCACTCGCCGCGCTCGCGCAGTGGAGCGAGCACGACACGTCCCTCACCGGCCCGCCCGACCCGCAGCGCTTCATCTGGGAGGCCGTCGCCCACGACGACCTGCATCACGGCCCCGAGCTGGTCGCGGCCCTGCGTCGCGCGCTGCCGCTCGACCCCGCGGAGCCGCTCGACCCGGTGCTGCTGCGCCTGCTGCACCTGCGCCCCGCGAGCATCGGCGCCGCGCTGCGCGAGCTGCTCGGCCCACGCTTTTTCGCCGTCTACGAAGCCGCGTGGGGCACGACGATCCACCACCACCGCTACGACGCTTTCCTGCACCGCCAGCTGACCTCGGACCTCGCCGACCTCGACGCCTTCGCCCCGCAAAGTGACCCCGAATGGGCCCTCAAGTTCCGCCTGCAGGCCCTGCGCGGCCGGAGCTGGCTACGCCTAGGGGTCACCGAGCGCGCGCGCGAGGACCTGCGCGCCGCCGCGGCGATGTTGCCGAGGATGCCGCCCGGAGAGACCGCCCATATCGTCGCGCTGGTGTGGATCCTCGCCGCCAAGGTCACCGCCAGCGAGGACGCGAGCGAGGCACTCGGCTACGCCCAGGTCGCGGTCGCCACCTCCCCGACCCCCGAGCTGGTCGCCGAACAGCTGCGCAGCGACCCCGACCTCGGCGCCTTCCAGGGCGACCCGGCGTGGGCCGGCGTGTTCGCCCCCGCAGCCCCGACGATCCCGGCCGCTGCCCCGACGATCGCTCCGACCGTCTCGACCCCTTGAGACTTGCCCCGCTTTGCCGCACCCTCGCGCTGCTTGACCACCACGCCGACCCTGTCCCGCCGCGGCGCGACCGCGCCCGCTTCGCCGATCCGCCGTCTCACGCCCTACGCCGACGCCGCGCGGGCCCGCGGGATCCAGGTGCACCACCTCAACATCGGTCAGCCCGACCTCCACACCGTCTCGCCGATGCGCGCCGCCTATGCCCGCTTCTCCGACGAGGTCATCGCCTACAGCCCGTCGGAGGGCTACCTCTACTACCGTCAGGCGCTTGCCGGTTATTACAACGGCCTCGGCCACGACGCCGGCGGCGGTCCGATCGACCCCTCGCAGATCCTCGTCACCGTCGGCGGCTCGGAGGCCCTGCTGTTCACGATCGCCGCCGCCTGCGATCCCGGCGACGAGATCCTGGTCGCCGAGCCCTACTACACCAACTACGCCGGCTTCTCGCACATGCTCGGCGTCACCGTCACGCCGGTCTCGACCCACGCGAGCGAGTCCTTCGCGATCCCGGTCGACCGCGTGCGCGCCGCGATCACCGCGAAGACCCGCGCCTTCATCGTCCCCTCGCCTGGCAACCCGACCGGCATGGTGCTCTCGGCCGACGAGCTCCGCGCGCTCGGCCAGGTCTGCGTCGAGGCCAACATCTTCTTCGTCGTCGACGAGGTCTACCGCGAGTTCGTGTACCCCGAGCCACCTGTCCCTTCGGACAGGCCCCTGCCGCCCGCGCCCTCGGTGCTGGCGATCCCCGAGCTCGCCGATCACGCCGTGATGATCGACTCGGTCTCGAAGCGCTACTCCGCCTGCGGCGCGCGCGTCGGCTGCCTCGTCACCCGCAACAAGGCGTTCTACGCCGCCTGCCTCAAGTTCGCCCAGGCCCGTCTGTCGCCGCCGACCGTCGATCAGTTCGCCGCCGCCGCCGCGCTCGACACTCCGCTGCCCGAGATGCGCGCGATGATCGACGCCTACCGGGCCCGCCGCGACCTCATCGTCGCCGGCCTCAACCTGATCCCCGGCGTGTCCTGCCCGACCCCGACCGGCGCCTTCTACCTCGTCACCGACCTGCCGGTCACCGACGCCGAGGACTTTTGCATCTTCATGCTCCGAGACTTCGACCTCGACGGCGAGACCGTGATGATGGCCCCCGCCGAGGGTTTTTATGCGACCCCCGGCCTCGGTCGTAACCAGGTCCGCCTCGCCTACGTCCTCGACCCCGCGAAGCTGACCCGCTGCCTCGAGATCCTGCGCGCGGGCCTCGAAGCCTACGCGCGCAAGCAAGCCGCTACCTGAGCCGCCCGGTACCGCGGCCCGCCGGCCCGAAGTCGCGGTACCATCGTCGCTCGATGAGCCTCGTCGCCCCCACCC
>JAYUXQ010000582.1:0-1670 GCA_043752905.1 Nannocystis sp.
GCGACGCTGACGGTCCCCGGCGTCGGTGCGGCCTTCGAGCTGCGCTCGGTGGTCGTCATCCACCCCGAGACCAACACCGAGCTGACCGGCCTTTATCGCTCGAGCGGCAACTTCTGCACGCAGTGCGAGGCCGAGGGCTTTCGCAGGATCACCTACTTCCTCGATCGCCCGGATGTCATGTCGCGCTACAGCGTCACCGTCGAGGCCGACCAAGTAAAGTGTCCCGTGTTGCTGTCGAACGGCAACCGCGTCGCCGGGGGCGAGCTCGCGGACGGGCGACACTTCGCGCGCTGGGACGACCCCTTTCCCAAGCCCTGCTACCTGTTCGCGCTCGTCGCCGGGGACCTGCGCTGCGTCGCCGACACGTTCGTGACCCGCTCGGGCCGGACCGCGCGCGTCGAGATCTATGTCGAGCCGGAGAACCTCGATCGCTGCGCTCACGCGGTCAAGGCCGCGAAGTGGGCCATGAAATGGGACGAGGACGCATTCGGCCGCGAGTACGACCTCGATGCGTACATGATCGTCGCCGTCAACGACTTCAACATGGGAGCGATGGAGAACAAGGGGCTCAACATCTTCAACGCCAAGTACGTGCTGGCGCGCCCCGATACCGCCACCGACGACGACTACGACGCCATCGCCACCGTCATCGCCCACGAGTATTTTCATAACTGGACCGGCAACCGCGTCACCTGCCGCGACTGGTTCCAGCTGACGCTCAAGGAGGGCCTCACGGTCCTGCGCGACCGCCTGTTTAGCGCCGACATCGGATCCGCCGCGGTGTCCCGGATCGCCAACGTGCTGCAGCTGCGCACCTCGCAGTTCGCCGAGGACCGCGGGCCCATGGCCCACCCGATCCGGCCCGAGTCGTACATCGAGATGAACAACTTCTACACCGCGACGGTGTACGAGAAGGGTGCCGAGGTCATCGGCATGCTGCGCACGCTGCTCGGCGTCGCCGGCTTTCGCAAGGGCATGGACCTCTACTTCGAGCGCCACGACGGCCAGGCCGTCACCTGCGACGACTTCGTCGCCGCGATGGCCGACGCCAACCACCGCGACCTGACCCAGTTTCGCCGCTGGTACAGCCAGATCGGCACGCCCGTGGTCCGCGCCCGCGGGCAACACGACCCCGGCGGCCAGCGCTTCATCCTCACGCTCGAGCAGGCCCCGCCGCACGGCCGCGACAGCGCCGAGGCCCTCCACATGCCGATCGCGGTCGGCCTGCTCGGGCAGGACGGACAGGCCCTGCCGATGCAGCTCGACGGCGAGACCGACGCGCGCAGCGAGACCCGCGTGCTCGAGCTGCGCGAGCACAGCCAGAGCTTCGTGTTCACGAACATCGTCGCGCCGCCGGTGGTGTCGCTGCTGCGCGGCTTCTCGGCGCCGGTCGAGCTCGAGTTCGCCCGCAGCGACGACGAGCTCGCGCTGTTGATGGCGAGCGACCCGGACTCGTTCAGTCGCTGGGACGCCGGCCAGGAACTCGGCCGGAGGGTACTGCTGCGCCTCGCCGACGACTTCACGGCAGGCAAGCCGCTGGCGCTCGACGCCCGGCTGGTCGAGGCCTGCGGCCGCACGCTCGCCGACCCGCGCGTCGATGGCTCGCTCAAAGCGCTGGCGCTGACGCTCCCGAACGAGCGGATCCTCGGGCAGCATCAGGAGGTCGTCGC
>JAYUXQ010000583.1:0-26878 GCA_043752905.1 Nannocystis sp.
GAGGCCGAGTACCCGGCCCCCGGCGCCATCGCCTACCCGGCCGACGTCCGCGCCGTGCTCGACCAGGCCCTCGCCCTCGGCTGGGACGGCCGGCGTGAAGGCTGGCTGCTGCCCGCCTGCGGCCTCGAGCGCCCCGACCTCGTGCTGACCACCAAGACCCGCCTGCGCGCCTGGGCCGGCGATGCCCCGATGTTCGTCGCCCACATCGAGGAGGCCGACATCGCCGTGCACCTCGCCGACGCGCTCGCCGTCCCGCCCGTGCCCGGGGCCCGCGGCGCCGCCGAGGTGCAGTGGCAGGACGACCGTCGGTACCTCCTGCGCTCGCGCTGGGGTCAGTTCGTGCATGCGTACACCCGCGACGTCGCCGACCTCGTCCATGTGCTGTCGACCTTGCAGCGCCGCGCCCCGCAGCTCGGCGCCTCCGTGGCGGTGATCCCCGCGCAGGTGACGATGTCCGGCGACCCGCCGATCGAGGTCGTGCCGCCCGGGCACTGGGCCGCGCAACCACAGGCCACCCGCCACCGCGGCATGCGCGAGGCGAACCAGCTGTGGAGCTTCACCACCGCCGACGGCCCCGCGATCGAGTCCTACGAATTCCACCCCGACGCCCCCGACCGCCTGTGGCGCTGGACCAGCCTGCGCGACGCGGGCTCCGTCGAACGCCGATTCCCCGCCCCGGCCTGAGCCCGAGCCACCGCGACATCCGGTCATCCGTCGCCGATACACCCCCCGGGGTGTTCGCCGCGTGCAGCGCGGCATACCATGCGGCATGGCCAAGGCGCACGACACCTGGAAGGTCCTCCCCCACCGCCCGATCGAGGTCGTCGCGGAGAACCTGTGGCGCGTCGAGGGCAAGCTCGAGCACATGCCCCTCAAGCGCGTCATGACGATCGCCCGCCGCAGCGACGGAGAGCTCGTCATTCACAACGCCATGGCCCTCGACGACGCCTCGATGGCGCGCATCGACGAGTGGGGCCGCGTCGCCTGGATCATCGTCCCCAATGGTTTTCATCGCCTCGACGCCCGCGTGTTCAAGGACCGCTATCCCGCAGCCCGTGTGCTGTGCCCGCGAGGCGGCCGCGCCAAGGTCGAGGAGGTCATCCCCGTCGAGGGCGCCTACGAGGACTTCACGGTCGACCCCGACGTCGCCTTCGAGACCCTCGACGGCATCGGTGACCAGGAGGGCGTCATGATCGTTCGGTCGCGCGACGGCCTCACCCTCGTCTTCAACGACGCCGTCTTCAACATGCCCCACGGCCGCGGCTTCACCGGCTTCGTGTTTCGCCACATCACGCAGAGCACCGGCGGCCCCCGCGTCTCGCGGATCTTCAAGTTCTTCGTCTTGAAAGATCGCAAGGCGTTTCACGCCCACCTGCTGCGACTCGCCGACCTGCCCGCGCTGCAGCGGATGATCGTGTCGCATCACATCATGGTCCACGAGGACGCCGCTGGCGCGATCCGCCAGGCAGCAGCCACTTTGGGGGCGTAGAGCCCATGACCGTCGACCCGCACCTCGGTGCCCTGCTCAGTGCGCTGGATATCACCCCGCGCCCGAACGAACGGCCCGGGTGACGCGCACCTGAGCACGTCCATCGTCCGCAGCGTCTTCTGACGTTGTTGGCCCGGTCCGCTACGCGTTTAGCTCTCGCGCGGCACGAACGCGGTCTCGGCGAGCTCGCCCGCCTCGAAGCCGAAGAACACCTTCATTTGCTTCTCGAGGAAGTCGCGCCCCTCCTTGCTCTGCAGGTCCAGCCGGTAGGTATTGATATACCGCGGCGACTCCTTCAACCACATCTGCCAGGCCTGCATGCTGACATGATCGAAGATCTGCTGGCCGAGCTCGTTGGGGAACGGCTTGAAGGGCAGGCCTGGCAGGTCCTTGTCGAGCTTTTTACAGTGGACGATCCGGGGTTGCGGCATGGGATGGGCTCCTCGTTGGCGAAAGGTGCGACTCGAAGGTATCAGCCGCGCAGCGCTCGCTGGACGGTGTCGACGGCCTCTTGCACCTTGATCCGCTCCTGGCGGCGGTCGTCGCGGTGGCGGATCGTGACGGTGTCGTCGGTGAGGGTCTGGGTGTCGACGGTGAGGCAGTAGGGCGTGCCGATCTCGTCGTGCCTCGCGTATCGCTTCCCGATCGCGTGCTGCTCGTCGTACTTGGCGTTGATGCCGGCCGCGAAGAACTGGTCGGCGATCTTGCGCGCGATCTCTGGCATGCCCTCGCGTTTGACCAGAGGCAGGATCGCCGCCTTGATCGGGGCCAGGCGCGGGTGCAGGCGCAGCACCGTGCGCGCGCCCTTGCCCTCGGCGTCGCCCGGCTCCTCGGCGTACGCGTCACACAATACGGCGAGCACGCCACGCGTCGCGCCAGCGGCCGGCTCGACCACGTGTGGCACGTAGTGCCAGCCCTGCTTGCCGGTCGCCGGGTCCGTCGCCTCCGGGTCGAAGTAGGTCAGCTTCTTGTTGGACCCCGCGGCGTGGGCCTTGAGGTCGTAGTCGGTGCGGCTGGCGATGCCCTCGAGCTCGTCCCAGCCCCACGGGAATTTGTACTCGACGTCGAAGCAGCCGTCGCTGTAATGCGCCAGCTCGTCGGCGTCATGGGCGCGAAAGCGCAGGTTGTCCGGAGCGATGCCGAGGCCGCGCCACCACAGCATGCGCTGCTCCTTCCAGTATTCGAGGTACTTCTGGCCCTCGCCGGGCGGGCAAAAGTACTCGCATTCCATCTGCTCGAACTCGCAGGACCGGAAGATGAAGTGCTCCGCGGTGACCTCGTTGCGGAAGCTCTTGCCCATCTGGGCGATGCCAAAGGGCACCTTGATGCCGGTGCTCTGCTGCACGTTCATGAATTGCACGAACATCGCCTGGGCCGTCTCGGGGCGCAGGTACACCGAGCTGGCGGCCATCGCCGCCTCGACGCGGCCACGCAGCGCGCGGTCGTCGATGCCCTCAGCGACCGCCTCGCGGATCATGCCGACGATGTCGCCGATCGGGTCGACCGGCCCGAGCGTCGTGCGGAACATGAGATTGAAGCGGCGCTCCTCGCTCAAAAACGGCGAGCCGCAATTACTACACACATAACCGGCGGGGCCAGCCTTGGCGCCGAGCAGGGTCGTGCCATCGCGGCGCAGCTCCGGGAGCGTCGCTTGTAGCTTCTCGAGGGCCGCCTTGGCGCGGCCCTTGTCGGCGAGCGTGATCGGTGCATCGGCGCCTTCGGCCAGCTTGGGCGCCTTGTCGGCCCTGAAGCGCTCGCCGCAGACCTTGCAGTCGACGAGCGGGTCCGAGAAGTTGGCGAGGTGTCCGCTCGACTTCCAGACCTCCGGGTGCATGATGATCGACGCGTCGATGCCGACGACGTCCTCGCGGCTGTGGACCATGAAGCGCCACCACTCGTTCATCAGGTTGCGCTTGAGCTCAACCCCCATCGGGCCGTAGTCGTACGCCGAGCGCAGACCGCCGTAGATCTCCGAGCTCTGGAACACGAAGCCCCTGCGCTTGCACAGGGACACGATCTTCTGCATCAGCTCGGTCTCGCGGGACTCTTCGGCGGCCATGGTGGTTGCGAGGAGTAACACGGCCAGCGCGGGCGATCCAGACCCGGGTCGCCCCGGCGACTCCCTGGCCGCTAGACCGCCACGATCTCGTTGGCCGCGGCGGCGGCCTGGCGCGCGACCAGCCTGGCGTAGACGCCCTGCTGGCTCATCAGCGCCTCGTGGCGGCCGACCTCGACGATGCGGCCGTGGTCGAGGACGACGATGCGGTCGGCGTCGCGGATCGTGCTCAGGCGGTGGGCGATGACGAGGGTCGTGCGGCCCTTTTGCAGCTTCTCGAGCGCCTCCTGGACCAGGTGTTCGCTCTGGCTGTCGAGGGCGGAGGTCGCCTCGTCGAGGATGAGCACCCGCGGGTCGCGGAGGATCGCGCGGGCGATCGACACGCGCTGGCGCTGGCCGCCGCTGAGCTTGACGCCGCGCTCGCCGACGACCGTCTCGTAGCCGTCCGGAAATTCACGGATAAAGCCGTCGGCGTTGGCGGCCCGGGCCGCCGTCTCGATCTCCGCGTCGGAGGCGTCCAGGCGGCCGTAGCGGATGTTCTCGCGGATCGTGCCGCTAAACAGCACCGGGTCCTGCGAGACCACGGCCATCACGCCGCGCAGGTCGGCGAGGCGCAGCGTGCGAAGGTCGTGGCCGTCGAGCTTGATCGCGCCGGTCGAGGGGTCCCAAAAGCGCAGCACCAGCCGGCCCAACGTCGTCTTGCCGGAGCCGCTGGGACCGACGAGCGCACAGACCTCGCCCGGCTCGACGTGGAGGTCGATGTCCTGGACCACCGGCGTATCGCGGTCGGCGTAGGTGAAGGACACGCCGGCGAAGTCGAGCGCGCCGCCGAGGTTCGGGTTCTCGACCGGGTTCGGCGGATCGGCGATACCGGGGGTCGTGTCGAGGATCTCGAAGATGCGGGCCGTCGCGCCGAAGGTGCTCTGTAGACCGCCGAACAGCTCGGCGAGCGAGCCGACCGCGCCAGCGACGATCAATGTGTAGAGCAGAAAGCTCATCAGATTACTCGCGCTGATCGTCCCCTCGATCACCATACTGCCGCCGAGCCAGAACACCCCCGCGATCGAGGTGAACGCGAAGAACGATATCACGCTGGCGAACCAGCTCCGGGCCAGGGTGCGACGGATGAACAGGCCAAAGGTGCGCTCGAGCGCGCCAGCGTAGCGGTCGACCTCGAAGCGCTCGCGGGTGAAGGCCTGCACCGTCTCGATCGCCGACAGGCCCTCCTGCAGGCCGCCGGACGCGCGCGCCAGCTCGTCCTGGGCCTCGCGGCTGATCTCGCGGATGATGCGGCTCCAGTAGTTCGCGGCGATCATGAGCGCCGGGACCACCGCGAGCATCGCCGCGGTCAACAGCCAGTTCATATAAAACAGGATCGCCACGCCGCCGATCAGCATCAGCGCATTGCGCAGAAAAATGCTCAGGTCCTGGCCGACGGTGCTCTGTAATCGCGTGACGTCGTCCGACAGCCGCGAGAGCAGCTCCCCGGTGCGCGTGCGATGAAAGAAGCTCTGCGGCATCGTCGCCAGGTGGCGAAAGAGGTCGATGCGCAGGTCGGTGACGACCCGCTCGCCGAGCCAGGTCATGTAATAGTGGCGAAAGAAGATGAAGACGGCCTGCGTCAAAAAGATGACGACCAGCCAGATCGAGTTCTCGCCGAGCGCGTGGTAGGCCCGCTCCTTGTCGATCGCCGAGCCGCTGGTGAACGCGGCCCCGGCGAGCTCGCCGAAGAAATAAGGGTGGATCAGCCCGAGCCCGGAGGCGATGAATAGGCACCCGAGCGCGACGACCAAACGCCAGCGGTACGGCCGCGTATACGAGAAGACCCGCCGGAGTCGCTCGACGGGTCGGATCTTGTCGACGGCCTCACTCCCGAGGGCGGTCCCCGGCGTGACGGGGGCGGGGTCGACTGTGCTACGCGGGGACTCGGCCATGGAGCCGCGCAGGGTAGCACCTCACTGCTTCAGGCGCAGGGTGCCGCTGAGGCCGGTGAGCGTGATCTTGATGCCCGACATGGTCATCTGCTCGAAGACGATCGAGTCGTTGTCGGTGAACAGCATCGAGACCTGCTCGCCCTTGTTGACGACGGAGGCCAGCGCGGCCGGGAGGGCGCCCGGGACCATCATGAGCGGGCTCTCGCCGGTGGGCGCGAGGTCCTCGTTGCTCGACTCGGTGACGTTGATCAGGCCGCTGATCAGGATGTTGTGCGGCATGTCGGTCTGGCCGGTGATCGTGCCGGTCTCGTGGTCGGGCAGCGTGAACGGGAAGCCGACCAGGAACGGGTCGGGGCCGTCGGCGAAGAACTCCGAGATCTTGAGCTTGACCTTGACCAGCGTCAGGTCACACGTCAGCTCCGGCGTGTCGGCAAAGTTGAGCTTCGCGGCGTAGATCTTGGCGACGCCGGCGTCGTCGAGGGTCACCTTCACGTCGCCGTTGAGGACGATCAGGCTGACCGGGAACATGCACTCGAGGGTATTGTTGGCGGTCGCCGTGGTGTCGAGCTTGTTGAACTCGGGCGGCACGCCGTCCGCGATCGTGAAGCGCATCGGCTCGTCGCACACATTGCCGACCGCGTTGCCGTCGAAGTCGAGCTGGTTGGGGTTGGCGTCGCAGCGGCAGTTGTCGACGCCGTTGGTCACGCCGTCCAGGTCCTCGTCGGCGTCGTCCGCCGGCGCCTGACAGCCGACCGGCTCGCCGGTGATGCTGTCGTCGGCGGTCGTCGAGGTCGGCGGGTCGACGGTGGTCGTCGAGGTCGGCGTCTCGCCGGTCGTCGTCGGCGTCTCGCCGGTCGTCGTCGGCGTCACGCCGGTCACGCTCGTGCCGGTGCCAGTGCCAGACTCGGTCCCGGCGCCGCCCTTGTCGTCACCACAGGCGAGCAGCGCGACGGCGAGCATCACGGCGAGGGGGCTGACGAGCAACGGCGTAAGGAGGCGGTTTCGCATCTTGTCCGCATATCATTAAACAAGCCGCGCGGCGACGGACGCGTCGGCTCACGAACCGGCCGCAGGCGGAGCGCCCGATGGGACCCGGGGCGTGGACCTGCACAGTTGCTTGGCCGTCGCTTGGCCGCCGCCGCCGCCGCGCAGGGTCGGCAAGGCATAACGCGGGCTGTCCCGAAGGACAGGCGCCAGCAGGTGACAGGCTGGCAGGTGGCTTGTCCAGCTTTGCCAGGGAAACTCGAGTTGCCACGTATGCCGGGGCTCCTCGCGCGGCCGCTGCCGAAAACACCTGTGATTTCAACCCCCGCGGTTAATACGGCGGCGGCACGCTTCTGGCTAATGTCGGCGCTCAGAAGGAAGTCTCGAACATGTCCCTGCTCATCACGATCGTCGCCCTACTCTGCCTCCTGCCCGCGCTCTATGCCGCGTACGGCGAGGTGCAGAGCCGCCTCCAGAGCCAGCGCCTGACCCGTGAGGTCGTGCGCGCGTTTCGTCGCTGACCGCTGTCGCCAATACCCGTCGGCGATCCCTCTCGGGGATTCCCGTCGCGGATCCCCGCGCCGGATCACGTCCCGCCCGCGCGCGAACGCGTCCCCCTGGCGTTCGCGCGCGGGCTCCCTCAAAGCCCCGCTGCGGGCGCCCTCGTCTCGTTTGGTCGTGATGCGCGTCTCGGCCTCATGGCTTCCACTTACCGTTTTTCGACCCTCCTGCTGCTCCCCACCCTGCCCGCCTGCGAACTTAAAGATGGCGGCGGCGACGACACCGGCGCCACCGGCGACGAGGCCGGCGCCACCACGACTGGCGAGGTCACGACCTCCGGTGGCGACAGCGACCCGACGACCCCGGCGACCGACCCGAGCGCATCGAGTACGACCGCGACCTCGACCGCCGGGACCTCGACCTCCACCGCCGGCACCAGCAGCGGCGACCTGCGCCGACCCCAACGCGCTGCTCGAGTGCGGCTCGCACTGGGAGGTCACGATCGTGATCCCGCCCGAGTTCCAGAGCCCCGGCATCCACAATCTGCTCGGCCACGACGTCCGCGGCACGGCGATCGAGACCGGCGTCGACGAGGATATGAACAGCTGCGGCTTCGGCGGCAGCAGCTTCGGCGCCACCTTCGAGATCCTCGCCATCGACGATCAGGTCGTCGAGGGTCGCCTGTGCAACGTCGACGACTTCTTCTCCTTCTCCGACCCGCAGCTCGAGGGCAGCTTCACCGCCACCCGTTGCCCGCTGTGAGCCCTCACAGCTTGAAGCCCGGCTCGGCGCGCTGGCCCGTGCGCGCCGGCGGGAACCGGGCCTTGCTCGCGGCTGCCTCGACGCAGCTGCCGAGCGAGGTCCCCTGATACGGCTTGCGCGCCGCGGCGCCCTCGACCCGACCGTCCGGCGTCACTTGCAGCTGCACGTGGACGACCGCGCCGGGCACCCCGTACTTGCGACACTCGTGGGCGATCGACTCGACCTGCGCGAAGCCCTCTCGCAGCTGCGCGACGCTGAGCACCTCCGGCAGCTTGGCCCGCGGCCGCTGCGGTCGCTTGCCCGGCTCGACCGGCGTCGCCCCCCCGGTCGTGTCCTCGTCGGTAGGACTGTCCGGATCGCCCGGCCTCTGCGCGGCGGGATCCAACGGCGCGAGCACGGGAGGCAGCGAGGGCGCGTTGGGCTGCGGCTCGTCCGGTGTCGCGAGCATCTGCCCGGCGACGCCGTCGTTGTGCGGCGTCGCGGGCCCGGGCAGCAGGCCCCACGCGGCCAGGCCACCGACGCACAGCGCCACGCCGAGACCGGCCGTCCACCACGTCGTGTATCGCCGGACGATCGGCTCGTCGCGCCCCGGCGGCAGGGCGCGCAGGGCCGCCGCGAGTTCGGCCGCGCTCTGGAAGCGGTCACCGGGCTCCTTCGCCAGCGCCTTGAGCACGAGCTGCTCGAGCTGCCGGGTGATCTTCGCGTCCGGTGCGATCTGCCGCGGAGGCGGCGGCGGCTCCATGATGTGCTTGCTGAGCGTGCCCATGAAGCCATTGGCCCGAAACGGCACCTTGCCGGTCAGCATTTGATAGAGGATCACGCCGACCGAATACAGGTCCGTGCGCGCGTCGATCGGCTCGCTCTTGGCCTGCTCGGGCGACATGTATTCGGCGCTGCCCATCACCACGCCGGTCTGCGTCAGCGCCTGATCGATCTCGTCGCCGAGCACCTTGGCGATCCCGAAGTCCAGCACCTTGATGAAGTCCTGGTTCTCGCCGCGGGTCAGGCGAAAACAATTATCGGGCTTGATGTCGCGATGAATGACGCCCTGCGCGTGCGCGGCCTCCAGCGCCGCGAGCACCTGCAGCAAGATCCGTCGCGCCCGCGGCCACGGCAAGCAAAGCTCCCGCCGCAGCATCGCCTTGAGGTCCTCGCCGTCGAGGTACTCCATTGTAAGGAACGGAAGGCCACTCGGCGTATGCCCGAAGTCTGTGATGTCGACGACGTTTTCATGGCGGATCAGGGAGGCCGCGCGGGCCTCTTGTAAGAACCGTTGCACGATGCGCGGCTTGCGGGCGAAGTCCTCGCTCAGGATCTTGATCGCGACTTGCTTGCCGATCGCCGTGTGCTCGGCGAGGAAGACCTCCCCCATCCCACCGCGCCCGATCCTTCGCAGGATCCGGTAACGGTCGGACATCAGGGCCATCAGCTCTGCCGTCGGGATCTGGGCCGGCGAGGGCGGAGGACCGGAGCTGGTGACCCGTGTGGCACCGGACTCCCCCGCCGTCAGGCAGGCCTCGCCCGTGTTTTCCACGAAGGCATTCACGGACCCAGGATAACGCCGGCCCGCGTTTCCGGCCCCTCTTCATGATCGCGCGACGCACACCGGCATACCTATAGGCGAGTTGCTCGCCCGACCGACCCCCCCCATGCTTGCTCCCCGTGAAGGTCGGGGAAAGCGGTCGGCGATGGAGGGTCGTGAGGGTCATGATAGTAGTCATCATGGCAGTCGCGCAGCCTGCGCTGGCGGCCCCTGTGGCCCCACAGACTCGTGAACCTGCCGGCGTCCCGATCGCCGTCAGCGGCGAGGGCACCGAGGGTGTCGACGATCCGATGGCTCGCGTCGCGTCGCTGATCAACGACGGTCAGGTGCTATTTGACACCGCTGACTTCATTGGTGCGATCGACCGGTGGACCAGGGCATATGCGGCGTTGCCGGACGCGCCCGACATCCTCACCGCACGCAACCTCCTGACCTACCAGATCGCACAGGCCCACATCGAGGCGCACGCGATCGACGGCCAGCCGACGCATCTGCGCAAGGCGGAGCGTTTGCTGTCGCGCTACATCGAGGGGCTCGCGCCCGAGGAGGCCAAGGCCCGGCTCTCCGCCGAAGAACTGCGTGAGGACCTCCGCCAGCGGATCGCCACTGCGCCGCCGCCGGTCGTCATCGCCGAGGCGCCCCCGCCTCCGCCTCCGAGGGTCGACGCCCCGCGCCGCAGCAACCGCCTCACGCTCGCCGCCGGCATCACGCTCGGGGTCGGCGGCGCCCTGCTGGTCGGGACCATCGTCGCCGCGCTCGGGGGCCGGCGCATCGATCGCGATGGCGAGCGGGCCGTCATGCGCGGGGCCCAGAGCGCCGAGCTCGACGAGCTGCTGACGCGCGGCAGCCGGGCCAACCAGGCCGCGATCGGCACCGCGGTGGCTGGCGCCCTGCTCGTCACCACCGGCGTCGCCCTCTTGATCACCGGCCGGGTGCGCCGCGGGCCGGTCGCGTGGGCCCCGACGTTCGGACCTGGCCTCGTGGGCATGTCCTTCGGGACACGTTTCTAGGGCGTCGCCACGGCCGCGCAGGCGCCCTGTAGCTGCGTGTATACCGGTCCGGTGATGAAGCCGGCGTAGTCGCGCTGACACAGCGTGTCGGTCGCGCGGCGCGGGAACATCTCAATAAAATTGCGCAGGCGATCGGGCGCCTCGGCGCCCATGCCGTCGGCGTCATTGGGTCCCGCCGTCCACGGGCACAGCGTGTCGATCCCGGAGTCTCCGGTCAGCGCGAGCATGACCACGCGGTCGGCCGAGCCCTTGAACGCGACCACCGCGTCGAACCATTCTTGCGGCGTGCCGGGCGTCTGCTCGCCGGGAGATTCATCGTCGAGGTCGGCGTCGTCGTCCTCGTCGGTGACGAGGAGGATTATCAACAGTGAGTCTGGACGAAAAAAACCGTCGTTGCAGGCGCCGACGTTGTTGTGCTGCGGGGCCATCGCCTGCAGCAGCGCCTGGATCGGCCGCTCGTCGGTCGAGCCATCCGCGCCGACGCTGATCCGGCAGTCGAGCGCGCTCGCCAGGTCGTCCGCCTGCGTCGCATACGGAGCGACCCCGGGGCACGGCTGCTTGCCGATCCGGACCAGCGAGCCGAGGCCCTGACACGGCAGCGGGTTGGCATCGTAAAGGGCGCCGGTCGCCAGCGCCCCGATGTGCGCGTCGCAGCTGCCGCGGATCAGCTCGCCGACCGGCCCGGCGTCGAGGCTCTGTAGCGCCTTCGCCAGCTCCGGCTGCCACTGCGCCATGCTCGGCGAGTCGTCGATGATCAGCAGCAGGTCCAGCGGGCCACAGGTCGCGTCGGCGCAGCGATCGACGCCCGTGCTCGTCGGCCCCGGTCCCCCCGACGAGGTGTCCCCGCCGGTGCTCACCATCGCCGTCCCCGTGCTCATGCCCGAGCTCGCGCCGGGCTCGTCACCCGTGCTCGTCGGCGCGGTCGTCGTCGGCGCGGTCGTCGTCGGCACCGTGGCGTCCCCACTGCTCCCCGACCCGCTGGACCCCGCCTGGGCGCCGCCGCACACGCCGGCCTCGCAGCGCAGGCGAGGCCCGCAGGCGTCGTCGCTGGCGCACGGCTGACCGACCAGGAAACCGCCCGTGAAGCACCCTGCGGTCCACAGGGCCCCGCCCCACCATGCCGTCGCGAATGCAGCCCGCACCCCCGCAAGCTAGCACGGGCGCGCACGCACGAGCGCCGGTGCAGCGAGCCCGCAACGGCCCGACGCGAGCCGCAGCACGCCCGGGAGTGCCCCTGCGACTCCGTCACACCGGCGCACCCGGAGGCGGACACCGCGGCTGCGTCCGGGACCGGCGCGCCCTCGTGGCCGAGTTCGTGGCCCTTTTTTCCGGCCCCGCCGATACACTGCTCGCATGACCGTCCGAGCGCTGCGTACCACGGACCTCGACGTGCCTCGCCCGATCTACGTGGTGTGGGAGACGACCCTGCGCTGCGATCACGAGTGCGCCCATTGCGGCTCGCGTGCAGGGGACGCCAGGCCGTCCGAGCTGAGCACCGAGGAGCTGCTCGAGGTCGCCGACAGTGTCATTCATCTCGGCGCCCGCGAGGTCACGTTGATCGGCGGCGAGGCCTACCTGCGCGGCGACTGCTACCGCCTGATCTCCCACCTGCGCGACGGCGGGATCCGCGTCACGATGCAGACCGGCGGACGCGGACTGACCCCCGACCGCGCCAGGAGATTGCGCGCCGCGGGCCTCGCCGCGATCGGCGTCTCGGTCGACGGTCCCCCCGCCGCCCACGACGAGCTGCGCGCGAGCCCCGGCAGCCACGCCGCCGCGCTCGCCGGCATCGCCAACGCGCGCGCGGCCGGCCTCGTCGTCACCAGCAACACGCAGGTCAACCGCCGCAACAAGGACCACCTGCGCGAGACCGCGGCGCTGCTCAAAGACGCCGGCGTCGCCGTGTGGCGCGCGCAGCTGACCGCGCCGATGGGCCGCGCCGCCGACGAGCCCGACTGGATCCTCCAGCCCTGGATGATCCTCGACGTCATCGACACGCTCGCCGAGATCCAGCACGCCGCGATCGCCGAGGCCGAGGCGCGCGGCGTCTCGCCCGACCACGCCTTTCACGTCCGGCTCGGCAACAACCTCGGCTACTACGGCCCGCACGAGCAGCTCCTGCGCGCCCGCCCGGGCGCCCAGAGCGGCCACTGGCAGAGCTGCGGCGCCGGCAAGTTCGTGATGGGCATCGAGTCCGACGGCACGATCAAGGGCTGCCCCTCGCTGCCCACCGGACCCTACGCCGGCGGCAACGTCCGCGACGTGTCGCTGGCGCAGATCTGGGAGCACAGCGAGGTCATCGCCTTCGCCCGCGACCGCGACGACAGCGAGCTGTGGGGCTTCTGCAAGACCTGCTATTACGCCGAGGTCTGCCGCGCCGGCTGCTCCTTCACCTCGCATACCACCCTCGGCCGCCGCGGCAACATGCCGTTTTGCTACTACCGCGCCAGCCAGCTGCGCCGCCAGGGCCTGCGCGAGCGCCTGCTGCACAAGACCCAGGCCGCCGGCCTACCCTACGACTTCGGTGCCTTCGAGCTGGCGGTCGAGCCCTGGCCGGCCACCCCCGACCCGCCCGAGCGCCCGCGCACCCGCCTGCCGATCCTATCGGCGGGCCCAACTGTGTAGATATCGGACCTGTCCCGGGGGACAGCCTGTCCCGGGGACAGCCTGTCCCACAGGTCAGGTCGTGCCGGGCACGCCGTAGTCCGGCTCGGGCCCGGTCGTCGTCGACGGCACGCCGTAGTCCGGCTCGCCCGTGGTCTCCGGCGGCGCCGTCGTCGAGCCGCTGCTCCCGCCGCTGCTGTCCCCGCTGCTCTCCGAGCCGGCCGTCGTGGTCGTCGCGTCGGTGGTCGGCCCGCTCGTGCCGCTGCTCTCCAAGCCGGTCGACGTCGGGCTCGCCGTGCTGCTCGAGTCGGCGGTCGCCGTGCCGTCGCCGCTGGTGTTCCCGGAGTCCCCGGTGGAGGTGTCGCCGGTCTCGTTGCCCTCGCTGGTGGTCGGGATACCGTAGACCGCGTTCGCCTCGCAGCCGATCAGCATCACCCCGGCGAGCGCGACGCCGGCGGCGCGGGCCAGCAGTCCGGCGCGTCCCGGCAGCGTCACGCCGCAGTGCGGACAGCGATCGTCGGAGACCTTGACGTGCTCGGCGCACGCAGCACACACGACCAGACGGGTGACAGGTAACAAAGGGGGCGCCATAAGGCGTCCACGACACCACGACGCCCGCGGTCGGTCAAGGGCTCAGGTCGCGCCGGCGCCGTAGAGCGGCTCGCCGCTGCCGCCCGTCGTCGCGGTATCGGTGTCGCCCGTGCTCGCGGTATCGGTGTCGCCCGTGCTCGCCGTGTCGGTGTCGCCCGTTGTCGGATCCGTCGAGGGCACGCCGTAGTCCGGCTCGGCGGTCGTCATCGGCACGCCGTACTCGGGCTCGGGCCCGCCGGTCGTCGTGTCGCCCGAGCTGTCGGTCCCGGTCGCTCCCGTGTCGCCCGTGCTCCCTGTAGTTTCGGCGGTGCCCGTCATGCCCTCGCTGTCGCCGGTGGTGTCGGGATCCTTGTCCCCGCAGCCCGACAGCGCCAGTCCGAGTAACACCGCCCCGGCGGCCCGCAGCGCCCGATGCTCGACCCCACGCAGCTCGGCGCCGCAGTGCGGGCAGCTCGACTCGCCCGATTTGACGTGCTGTGCACAGGCCGAACAGGCGACGAGACGCGTGACCGGCAGGAGGTTGGGAAGCAGAGGTGGCGCCATCGTGAACCGGCCACCAGGGTCGCACGCAACCCCGGCCGGGTCAACGCCGGCCGCGCGTCACTGTCATGATGTCATGATGTCATGATCCTCGCGCGAAGACCGGGTCCCGCAGCCCCCTGGCCTGCGCCGCACATCGGCCTATCATCATCGGCGTAATGTCGACCCTGCACGCCTCCACACCCGGCGGACCGCTCACTCGGCGCCGCGGTAGTCCGTGATCAGCCACAGCGAGAGCAGCGACATGCCGCTGCCGAGAAAGAACATCCGCGACATCGGCAGCTCCGCGAACCCGCCGATCCACGGCAGCGCGCACAGGCCCGCGGCGGTGAAGAACTCGATGCTGCCGTGCACCGGGAACGGGATGATCCGCAGGACACCCGGCGGATAGCGCGTCAGCAGCGAGAGCACCAGCAAAGTCCCGGCGACCACGTAACAGCTAAAGATCGCCACCTGCGAACCATCGGCCTGCAGAAAGATCGGAGCCAGCGCGAACAGGCCAGCGGTGAAGTAGTCGAGGATTCCGTGGATGCGAGGAGACAGGAAATTCATGGTGGAGAGTCCTTGCGGCGGGGTTTACATCTTATGTGGCCAGCATCGCGCCCGGCAACGCCACCCACACCCACATGGGCGCACCCGCGGCCGCGCACCCGCTGTCTTGCCGGCACCGGGCGCCTCTGCGCGGCCGACGCTTGCGCTCGCCGGCTCTCGCCAACGCATCGCCTCGCAGGCGGCACTCGTTCGACCAGACCCCCGCAGGCCCACCGCGGCCCTACCGCCCGGCGGCGAGCCTGCCCGGCGGCGGGCCCATCCCCGGCGACTCCGCGAGCGCCTGACGGCCCCTCACGCCGGCTGCAACGCGAACACCACCGATACGCCCGCGTGCACGCGGATCTTGCCGGTGGCGACCGTCTCGCTCTGCTGCGGCGTCGTCTCGTTGTTGAGCATGTAGTTACTCGCCTGCGGCTGCCAGCCCTGCGCAGGGCCGGCCTCCTCGATCTTGAGCGGCTCGCCGATCTTCTGCCCGAGCGCCGCCGCCATCGCCTCCGCCTTGGCGCGCGCCGCCTCGACCGCGAGCAGCCGCGCCTCGTTGCGCTTCTCCAGCAACACGCTGCTCTGAAAGCCCACCTTGTCGACGCGGTTGGCCCCCGCCGCGAGCATCTCGAACAGCAGCCCCTCGACCTCCCCGAGCGCGTGCAGCGTGATCGTCAGGCTGCGCGACGCCGTGTAGCCGACGATGCGATGCCCGCCCGGCTCGTTGTAACCGTCATAGCGCGGCTGCAGCGACAGTTGCTCGGTCTGCACCTCGCAGGTGGGGATCCGCTGGGTCACCGCCAGCAACGCCGCGGCCCGCTTCTGGCTGCCGTCGCGGGCCTCCTCGAGCGTGGTCGCTTGCAGGTCGAAGCCCACCGTCACCACGAAGCGATCCGGCGCTGTCAGGATCTCCGCGTCGCCGTGGACCGCGATCGTGCGGGCCGTCGCCAGCGCGAGCCCGCCGGGCGTCATCGCCTCCGCCGCGCCGACCTGCACCACCGGCGCCCGCTCCTCACGCGCTGCATCGCGGTCGCGACACGAAGCAAATGACAGCACCCCCAGGACCACGAACACGCTGAAATTCGGCATGCGAGCAAGCTACCCCGCCGCCCCGGGCCCGGCGGTAAGTTCCACGTAAATCATCGCAGGATCGGGCGCCACCTGCGCCCCGCCTCTCGCAAGCCCTCGCACCCTGCTCTGGCGACCGGGGGCCAGCAGCATAGCCTCCGGTCCAGGGGCCTCCTGACCGGCGAAGCGACGCGACGTCGCGCGTCATCGGCTTGACAACACCAGGTCCTTTTATAAGGTCAACACACACTAAGCACTCGCGTGCAGGACTGCGAAGACCCCTGTAGGTCCGCATCCCGGCGCGTGTGGGACCGATCGCGCACTGCAAAGGACCACGAGCCATGGACCCGAAGAAGAATTTCAAGCCCTCGCACGACCCATACGACAAGGACCGCGACGGGCCGAGCAGCGGGGTCAACCAGGTCAATCTGAACAACACGGAGAACCAGGGTGGCGACCCGGTGAAGCATCAGGGTGGCGACCCCTCGGAGGTCCGGCCGCAGCCGCTGCAGCCCAACCGCGACGAGCAGCCCGGGGGCAACCGGGATCACGGATCTGGTGGCAAGAACACGGCCGGGCAGCGCAAGACTGTCCCCGACGACGACGAGAACAAACCCCGCCCGTAGCGCTTCCTCTCACCCCCGAGGTCTTCATGTCACGCAACAACTTCTCTCGAGACGACTCCCGCGAGGGCCAGCCGTACATCACGCAGATCCCAGCACGCGACGGGCAAGGCGATGTCGATCAGGACGTCGACCTCCGCCCGACCCGCGATCTCGGCCAGGGCTCGCACGTCCAGCGCCAGGACCCGATCCACGTCGACGGCCACGCGGACGCCTCGTACCAGGGCTACGGCGCCTACGCGACGCTCGACGGCAGCCGCGTCGACGACAGCGAGTTCGCCGACCCCGACTGGGCCGGCGTCAAGCTCGAGCCGGAGCGCCCGGTCACCGCGGGCCCGGGCCATCACGTCAGCCTCGGTCCACGGAGCTATCGCCGCCCCGACAAGCGCGTCCACGAACAGATCTGCGAGATGTTGACCGAGGACTCGCATATCGACGCCAGCGAGATCGACGTCTCCGTCGAGAACGGCGAGGTCCTGCTCTCGGGCACCGTCGAGAGCCGCCGCCTCAAGCACCTCGCCGAGGACATCTCCTACCGCGTGTCCGGCGTGCTCGATGTCACCAACCGCCTCAAGGTCGGTCCGCTGGCCGCCCCCACTCGCTCCCCGGAACCCACCAGCGACACCGAGGACGACGGCCCCACGCTCACCAACAGCGCCCTCCAGGCCCGCCGCGAGGACGCCGACCTACGGCGCCAGGGCGACGGCGAGGACCAGGCCGAGCGGGCCCGCGAGCGCAGGAACCTGCGGGACTACGACTACCAGGGCCTCCGCGACACCTCATACGGCGAACGCATCGGCAAGTTCTAAAAAGATCGCCCTGCGATCCACGCGACCGACCGCAGCCGCGGCCGGTCGTTTCTGTTTCGGTGGCTTACACCAGTTATGCCGGTTCCCTGCGCCATGAATCTGCCAGTAAGTACGATTGCCAACGTTGCCGACAATACACGCTCGCGTCACGGGCGCCCAGCCGCGACCACGGAGCGCATAGCGCCGCTTCCAGGCCCGTATCGGCCCGCCAGGCGCCCTCTCCACGTTCTTTTCGTCGGTGGCACTGGCGCGTCCGACAAGATGACTTAGAGATCGAGTCAGGAGAAAACCACCATGCTTCGCTGGGCACTCATCTTTTTCATCATCTCGATCGTCGCGGCAGTGTTCGGCTTCGGAGGCATCTCGGAGGCGACCGCCGGCATCGCGCAGATCCTGTTCTACGTCTTCCTCGCAGTCTTCGTGCTGATGCTGGTGCTCGGCCTCGTGTCCGGCAAACGCGGCTAGCACATCGACATTCGTGCGCGGCGAGGTCCGGTACGCCGGTCCTCGCCGTGATCGTTTAATCAGCACGATCAGGCACGATCAGGCACGATCAGGCACGATCAGGCACGATCCAGCACGATCCAGCACGATCCAGCACGATCCAGCACGATCACCGCGTCACGATCGTCCAGATGGCCCAGTAGTGCACGCCTGCCGCCGCGAATACGAAGCAATGAAAGATCTCGTGGTATCCGAACACCACCGGCACCGGGTTCGGCCAGCGTAGCGCGTACACCCCGGCGCCGATGAAGTACAAGATGCCGCCCGCGGCCAACAACAAAAAGTCGTCGGGCCCGACGGTCTGCTTCAGGGCGGGCAGGCACGGCAGGGTCAGCGTCCCCATCAGCACGTAGAGCATCGCGTTGATCGCCCGGTGGCCGCGCGACCACAGCAGCGCCTTGGCGATCCCGATCACCGCCGCGATCCAGATCGCCGGCATCAGCCACTCGCCCGGCCCCGGCGTCAGCGCATAGGCCAGCGGCGTGCACGTGCCGGCGATCATCAGGTAGATGTTCGCCAGGTCGATCTTTCGCAGCCACAGGAACGTGCGCACCGGCCACGACGGTCGGTGGTACAGCGCGCTGCCGATGAGCAGCACCACCATCGCCACCCCGTACACCGCCGCCGCCGCGGTAGCGGCCCCCGGTCGCGCGTACGCGATCAGCACCGCCACCGCGGGGACCGCCAGCGCGGCGGCATAGAGGTCGAACACGCCGCGCAGCCGCGGGCGCACGATCGACGAGCTGGCCGAGTGCATGGTCGCAGTCACGACCGGATGGTACGTCGTTCCCCGCGCCCAGGTGAAGCGGGGCGACCTCACGTCGGCGGCGCAGAGACCCCGCGCCGTGACGAAGAAATGACAACGGACCTCACAAATCTGTGGCCGCGTCACTGGGCCGTGGCGAACAGCTCCCCGCCATGGCGGCTGCGGTCGTGCGGTGCTTGCAGGTCGATCTCGGGGCCCACCGGCACGGTGCGTGTCGGATTGATCTGTGGGTGGCTGCGGTAGTAGTCAACGCCGCCACCCCGGGCAGCTGGAACATGTCGCGCAAGTAATTCGAGCGCTGCGGATAGTCGGAGATCCTGCGGACATTGCACTTGAAGTGCCCGAAGTACACCGGGTCGAAGCGCAGCAGCGTCGTGAACATCGCGGTGTCGGCCTCGGTGACGACCGCGCCGCGCAAAAATCGCTGCCCCTCGAGCACGCGCTCCCAGTGATCGAGGGCGGCGAATAGCTCGTTCACCACCTCCTCGTACGCCGCCTGTTCGGTGGCGAAGCCGGCCCGATACACCCCGTTATTGATCGGCGTGTAGATCGTGTCGAGGGTCCTGTCGACGCTGGCGCGCATCGACTTCGGGTACAGCGAGATCGGGACCTTGTGGTCGTCGTCCACACGCCGTCGAGCAACATGCCCGTGGTGTGCCTCCGCGCGTCGCCGCGGCCGAGAGCATGGGCGCGGTCGATGACCCGCGCCAGTCGGCCGCCTCAGGGTACCGGCTCGTCGAAGTGCACGGCCCAGTTGGCCAGCGGATACCCGTGGAGGCTCGGCGTCGGGTCCGAGTCGCGCAGGTTGCCGCGCGCCCCCGTCATCGGTCCGCCGGGCTGCCCGGGCACGCCCGTATACGCGTAGCGGATCCGGCGGTTGGCGGCCGCCGGCGGGCTCGCCAGCGTCACGCGCACGGTCGTCGCGTCGAGCAACATCACCTCCGTGATCGCCGGCGGCGCCCCGCTGCTGTCGCTGAATTCGAAGCCGAAGTTGCCCGGGTTGCTCACCGCCAGCTCGTCGAACACCAGCGGCGGCGCCGGGACCTCGAAGCCGATCGTGATCACCGCGCCCTCGCGCGTGATGATCGCCGGGGCCAGCGGCCGCCATCGCATGCCGTCGAGCAGCACCCTGCGGTACGCCTTCGCGTAGAACTCGCCGAGCCAGCGCTCGCCGTCGCCGCTGAGATGCACGCCGTCGACGTATGGTAAAAAATACTTCGGGCCGACCACGAAGATCCGGTCCGGGCGCGCGCGGGCGGCCTCCAGCTGGGCCCGTGGGATCGGCGACGTCGCCGCGTTGTAGGCCGTGAAGCTCGACATCTGGCACAGGAACATCACCACAGGATGCACCTGCCCCGTGATCGCCGTCGCGTCGGTCTCGTAGTCGGCCTGCCAGGCCAGCAGGTCGTTCGCATAGCCGAGGTTGTTGGCCACGTGGTCCGACTCCCCGTGAATGATCGCCACTGCCCGCAGCGCGTGCGTCTCGCCCTGCGTCGCAGCGATCGTCGTGCCTGCTGCCACCTGGGCCATGCCGGCCGCGAACGAGGCCGTCCCCTTCTTGAGCACCGAGTACGGCTGTCCGCTGACCCCGTGCGCCGACGCGAGGATCGTGTGCTGTCCGCCGAGCATCCGCGCCTGCCCGGCGACGTGATTCGCCAGCCCCGACGCGATCGTCTCGCCGAGCCCGCCGTCCGCCGTCTCCACCAGCGGAATAAAGCCGGTCAGACCATCGGCCCCCGCCCGTACACCGGTATTGAACATCACATTTTCAAATGGTTGCTCGACGCTGACCACCTGCGAACCATAGCCGACCGAGAGGCTCTGGCCGCCGATGAGCAGGTGATGGACAGCCGTATCGACGCAGCGCCCGAACACGCACGGCTGGTCGGCGGCACACGCCAGGTCGCAGCCGCCACAATTTGCCTCGTCACGGGCCAGCGCGACGCACTCCTCACCGCAGACCGTCTCGTCCGCGCCGCACTCTGGCACGCACGCACCCACGACGCACGCCACCCCGTCCGCGCACGCGTGGTCGCAGCCACCGCAATGCGCGGGGTCACTGTTCGGATCGACGCACTGCTCCCCGCACACCGTCCCCCCGACCCCACATACCACCCCGCAGACGCCCTCCACGCAGGTGAGCCCATCACCGCAGACGACCCCACAATCGCCACAGTGCCCCGGATCATGCTCGAGGTCGACGCAAGCGCCGTCGCAATCCGCCAGCGGCGCGGGACAGCCGGCCCCCGTCGTCGGCGTGCTCGCCACGCTCGCCACGCTCGTCACGCCCGTCACGCTCGTCTCCCCCGTCTCCCCGGTGTTCACCGCCGTCGTGGCCTCGCTGCCAGTACCGCCCGTGCTTCCGGTCTCCTCGACCTGCGATCCCGACTGACAGGCGAGCACACACAACAGGACCGGGGCCAGGCGACGCGACATCCCGCGTTTTATCCCTCTGCCACCGCGGCGCCGCAAGTTGCCACCGCCCGCCCCCAGCCTACCCTTCACCGGCTTCACCCACGTCACCCTGCCCGACCCGCTCGCCGGCCAGCCCGGGATCGCCTTCGGATAATTCTCGGAACGAGGCGCCCGCGTGCGCGTGCCGGTGGGTTTGCAGCAGACGACCCCGCGAGCGGTCGACGTCGAGCGCGCCGCTGGGGCATCCTGCCCGGGTGCCCGACACCAAGTTCGAGGACATCGCCACGACCCCCGGCATCTGCGAGGTGAGCTGGTACGCCCCCACCACCGGCTCCGGTGCGCCCAGCCTGCTGATCGAGGTCCCCCACGGCGCCACTCGCCCCGCGGACTTCCACGACCTGCGCGCGCGCCTCACCGGCGCCTTGCCGGATCAGCTCGACCACTTCTTCTACGTCAACACCGACATCGGCGCGCCCGAGTGCGCCGTCTGGCTCGCCGAGGCCCTCGCCGCCCGCGGCCACGGCGTGCTCGTGCTGCGCTGCGCCGTGCCCCGCACCTTCATCGACTGCAACCGCGTCGCCGCCGGGGCCGTCGCCGGCGTGATGACCGACGGCATGACCCCCGCGGTCGCCAGCTACATCACCGAGCCCGCCGACCGAGCCCTGCTGGAGTCCCTGCACTTTCGCTATCACGAGCTCGTCGCCCGCGCCTACACCCGCGTGTGCGGCCGCAGCGGCCTCGGCATGCAGTTTCACTCGTATGCACCGAGGTCCGTCGGCATCGATCGCGTCGACGGCGACATCGTCGCCGAGCTGCACCGCGCCTACGAGCCCGAGCTCCACGCCACCTGGCCCATGCGCCCCGAGGTCGACCTCATCTGCGCCGCCGCCGACGACGTGTTCCTCGCCGCTCCGGGCCTGGTCGCCGCCGTCGTTGCGAACTACGCCGAGATCGGCGTCACCGCCACGCAAAACGCCACCTACCGCCTGCACCCCGCCACCATGGGCTATCACTACGCGCGCGCCTACCCGGCCCAGGTGCTGTGCATCGAGGTCCGCCGCGACCTCGTCGCCGACCCCTTCGTACCGTTCGGCGAGTCGCCGATCAGCCCTGAAAAGGTCGCTCGCATGTCGACCCCGGTGCTCGCCGCCCTGCGCGACGCCCTCGCCTCACGTACCCCCTGACCCCATCTCCACGCGCTTGCGATCAGCGGGCGCTTCGTCCATGACCTCGAGCGCTTCAAGCTCGTCCGCGAGGACCGAGCGCCTCGCGGCGCGCCGCGATCCACCGCCGGGCCTCCGCCTCGTTTTTGAGGAACACGACCTCGGTCTGCTCGTTGCCCATCAGCCGGGCCACCTTGAGCGCGAGGGTGGCGATCGTCCGCGTCGCGAAGCTCGCTCCGTACATCACGGCGCCCGAGAGCGGGTGGGTCCGGTTCCACTCGCCCATGTAGCGACGCGCGTCCGCCTCGATCGTCGACAGGTCGGCCATGTCGGCGAGCAAGAACCCGCCACCGTTCTCGCCATACACCTGCGCCAGGCGATCGTGCAGCACCACCGCGTCGGCCCGGTTGAGCGACCCGTGGAACTTGACCTCGACGATATCGCCGACCTGCAGCACCTCGTGAGCGCCCAACGCGAACCCGGTCTCCATGTCGTCAGCCTAACACGCGCGCTTCGACAACCCGAACGCTTTCCAGAGGACGACGGACACGACCGCTGTGCGGCGCACTAACGACCGCCGACGCCGTCCCTTCACGTCGCCGAATGGTTGTCCATGCACGCTATCAGCGCCGGTATCTCACCGAGCAGCTCGCGGGCCAGGAACCCCAGCGGCGCCACCTTGCGGGCCAGCACCTCACCCGCACGCGCATGCAAGAACACCCCCCAGACCGCCGCCTGTAGTGGTTCGGCGCCCCGCGCACACAGCCCGGCGATCACACCCGAGAGCGTGTCGCCCGAGCCCGAAGTCCCGAGCCCGAGGTTGCCGGCCGTGTTGAGGAAGCACCTCCCGTCCGGCGCCGCGACATACGTGTGGGCCCCCTTGAGCGCAACGATCACACCGAGCCGCGCCGCCGTCTCGCACGCCAGCGCGTGCGGTCGTGCGAGCACCTCGTCGCGGTCGATCGTGCACAGCTTCGCCATCTCGCCCGCGTGCGGCGTCAGGACCGTGCGCTCATTGAGCTGATGATGTCTCCTGGCCCACAGCGCCGTGAGGGCCCCAGCGTCGAGCACCAGCGCCCCCTTGGCCTTGCGCTTGTGGTGCAGCGCCAGCATCCCCCGCGCGCCGGCCGGGTCGACCATGCCGGGCCCGATCAGCACCGCGTCGGCGCGGTCGACCTCGGCGTGCAACTTCCCCGCGGCCGAGCCCGCGATCTGCCCCGCGCGCGTGCTCGGTAGCCCGATCACCCGCGCCTCGGGCACCGTCACGGCCACCAGAGGCGCGAGTCGACGCGTCGTCGCGATTTGTAGTGTCCCTGCACCGGCCCGCAACGCCGCCACGGCCGCCAGGATCGCCGCCCCGGGCACCTCGTCGGATCCACCGAACACCAGCACCTTGCCGCGCTCGACCTTGCCGAGCTCGCCTTCGAGGGCCGGCAGCGGCCAACCCCGCAGCATCTCCTCGGTGATCGCCCTCGGCGTCGCGAGGCTCATCGCGGGCTCACCACCGCGTCGGGTTGCTTGGTGACCGGCTCGCCCGCGTCCTCGATCGGCGTCACATAGTTATAACCACGCAGATTGAGCCCGCCGCGGCCCTCGGCGTCGATCGCGAAGTCGTAGGTCGTCACCGAGCAGTTGGCGACGTCCTTCTCGCGGTCGATCGCCAGGATCTGCGCCTCGGTCATGCGCTCGAGCAGGTATCGCACGCACAGCACCGTGACCTGATGCGCGACGATCAGCACCCGCTCCTCGCGGTACTGCAGCTGGATGGTATCGAAGATGCTGCGCAGCCGCAGGATCACGTCGCACCAGCTCTCGCCCGCCGGCGGACGATAGTAGAACTTGCCGACATCGGCCCGGCGCTTGGCCTCGTCCGGGAACTTCGCGGTGATGCCGGCGCGCGTCAGGCGATCGAGGCAGCCGAACTCCTTCTCGCGCAGGCGCTCGTCGGCGACGTGCACGAGCGCCGCGCAGCCGAGCCGTCCACCCTCGATGATGTGCTGCGCCGTCTGCATCGCACGCACGTACGGCGAGGTTAAGATCACCCCGGGCCGCTCCGACTCCGGCTGCGACGCGAACCACCGCCCGACCGCACCGGCCTGGCGCTCGCCCAGCGCCGACAGCGGCACGTCGACGTCGCGCTCCGCGATGTCGATCGTCGGGAACCCTCCCGCCTCGGCGATGTCCCGCGCGACGTTCCCCGCGCTCTCACCATGACGCACGAGCCACAGCCGCGTCGGCCACACCAGTTCGGTCGAGGACAGCACGGCGGCGAAACTAGCACCCGCCCGCGGACGCGCCGCCCGGTCACCGGCGTCGGGCGACAGCCGCTCGCCTGCGGCCGTTTTAGGCGGCCTCACCGCCCACGCCTCACGGCAGCACGGGAGGCGCGCAGCCCCTCGTGGGGCCCCTGGTTCGGGGCCTGCTCGGCCCACGACTCCGACGCGATGAAGACGGCTACACCGACATCGACAACACGGCCGAGGACGCGACGATCGAGGTCGCCAACCCCGAGTCGTGAGCCCACGCGACGATTCATCGCCCGGTGATATGCTCGCCGGGCGATGAGCGAATACTACGAGTCCGAGCACCTCGCCCGCTTCGCCGAGGACAGCACGGGTGCCCCGGAGCCGTGGGCCAATTTCCTGATCCACGGCCTGCCGATGCACGACCCTGTGTACAGGGTGTCGATGTGACAGCGGTGAAGCTCCAGCCGTCGCTGCTGCGCCGCGGCCACGACCTCTCGTCCGCCGCGAAGCAGCTGCGGGTCCTCGCCGACCTGCCGCTACCCGGCTTCGCCGACCACGGCGCCGCCACCGGGCTCGCACCGCTGCGCGCCCGCGCGATCGACGTCCTGCAGATCAACCTCGGCAAGCGCTGCAACCAGACCTGCCAGCACTGCCACGTCGACGCCGGCCCCGACCGCCGCGAGGTCATGCCCGACGCCGTGCTCGACGCCTGCCTCACCTTCCTCGCGCGCACCGACATCCCGACGCTCGACATCACTGGCGGCGCCCCCGAGCTGCACCCGCGCTTTCGCGAGCTCGTCACCCGCGCCCGCGCGCTCGGCCGCCGCGTGATCGACCGCTGTAACCTCACCATCACGCGCCTGCCCAACTACGCCGACCTGCCGACATTCTTCGCCGAACACCGCGTCGAGATCGTCGCCTCCCTGCCCTGGTATCGCGCCCCACAGACCAACGCTCAGCGCGGCGAGGGCGTGTTCGAGGACTCGATCGCCGCCCTCGAGCACCTCAACACCCTCGGCTATGGGATCCCCGGCAGCGGCCTCCTGCTGCATCTGGTGACCAACCCCGTCGGCGCCTGCCTGCCCGCCGGCCAGGCCGCCCTCGAGCGCGACTGGAAACGCGAGCTCCTGCGCCTCCACGGCCTCCAGTTCAACAATCTATACACGCTCACCAACATGCCGATCTCGCGCTACCTCGAATACCTCGAGCGCACCGACCAGCTCGCCACGTACATGCAAAAGCTCCTCGCTGCATTCAATCCCCGCGCCGTCGCCGGGGTCATGTGCCGTGATACGCTCTCGGTCGGCTGGGACGGCCAGCTCTACGACTGCGACTTCAATCAGATGCACGAGCTGGCGCTGCCCGGCACCATCCTCGACGCCGACCCCGCGCAGCTGGCGTCGCGCGCGATCCGGACCGCCGCGCACTGCTACGGCTGCACCGCGGGGTCCGGCAGCAGCTGCGGGGGCGCGACGACGTGAGCCCCGAGAGTGCAGTCTCGCGCGCTGGCGCGCCCCGTGCGGGGCGGCACGGCGGTCCTCGCGGTACCGGGTGACAGATCGAGCCTTCCGCGATCTAGCCTTCGCGCGATGCAAACCGGATCTATTCGAGCCACCCAGGCCTGGACACGCATGGCGACCAGCTTCGCGAACGACGCCACCCTCGCCGAGTCGAGCCGCGCGGGCACCAGCCTGGTCGCGCCCGGCTCGCGTCCCCGGTCGATCTCCGTGCTCCCGACCGTGCACAACGAGGGCGGGCAGATCCAGCTCACCCACGAGGCCGCGGATCGCTACCGCAGCCTCGAGGTGCTCGGCACCGGCGGCATGGGCGTGGTGGAGCGGGCCGAGGACATCGACATCGGCCGTCCGGTCGCGATCAAGCGGCTGCTGCCGGAGGCCAACAACGCGATCGGCGTCGCTCGCTTCGTCAGCGAGATCCGCATCGTCGGCAGCCTCGATCACCCCAACGTCGTCCCGATCCACGACGTCGGCCTCGACGTCGACGGCCGCTACTTCTTCGTCATGAAGTACGTCGAGGGTCAGACCCTCGCCGACATCATCGAGCGCCTCGCCGCCGGCGACCCGCCCGCGCTCGCCTTCTGGACCTCCGAGCGCCGCGTCGAGCTGATGATCGCCGTGCTGCAGGCCCTCGATTACGCCCATGAGCGCGGCATCTTACATCGCGATGTCAAGCCCGATAACATCATGGTCGGCACCCACGGCGAGGTGAGATTGATGGACTGGGGCATCGCGCGGCGCATCGGTCAACCCGACCCCGGCGAGGACGCCACGCCCGGTCTGATCGGCACGCCCGCGTACATGTCCCCCGAGCAGGCCACGCTCGCGGAGCTCGACGCCCGCAGCGACATTTATTCGGCCGTGGTCGTGCTGCACGAGTTCTTCGCGCTGCGCCATTACCTCGCCCACCACGCCGACTCGCTGTACGGCCTGCTCGACGCCGTGAAGTCGGAGCCGGTCGACTTCTTTGGCGACCGCGAGAACCCGAACGCCAGGCTCCCGCCCGAGCTGCGCCACATCTGCTGCCATGGCATGCAAAAAGACCGCAAGGAGCGGCACCAGAGCGCGCGGGAGCTGATCGACGACCTGCGACGCTACATCGACGGCACCTACGAGGTGAAGTGCATGTTCACCTTCACCAAGCGAGCGCTGCGCGAGGGCGGCCGCTTCGTCGACCGCCGGCCCAGGGCCGCCGTCGCCCTCGCTGCCACGCACACCG
>JAYUXQ010000584.1:0-1667 GCA_043752905.1 Nannocystis sp.
GAGCGGGCTCGCCGGGCGTTCGCACGCGGCGTTGCGCAGGTCGGGGCGCACGACGACGAGTGGCTGCGCCGGCTCAACGCGGTCTGGCAAGCGTTCCACCGCGACGGCAGCACGATCGACGCGGGCGTCGTCGACCACGAGGCGGACGACCCGCTATTTGACCTGTTCGTCTTCGATGGTCCGACGCGACGGTGCTCGATCGATCAGATAAGCTCCGGGGAGCTGGAGCTCGTGACGATCGGGAGTATGGCTGGCGTGCGGTGGGCGTGTCCAGCGCGGGCGCTCGGGCCGCGCAGCATGGGCAAGCGCACCTCGCGGGTGGGATCCTTCCGCGGCGGTGGGGCGTATGATGCGGTCGATCATGCTGCGCCCGTCGTTCGCTCGTTGTGCTCGTTATCCATGGATCTGCGCTGTGGTGGCCGCTGTGGGCCTGTCTGCCTCGTGTCGCAAGGCGGCACCGGAGGCGGAGGTGCCCGAGGGGGGCGGGCCAGCGGTGGTGTCGGAGGACGCGGCGAGGTTGCCGGCGTTCGACATGAGTGACGACTCGCCGGCCGGCGACGGGGTGCCGTTCGAGCGCTTCTTCGTCGAGCTGGGCGACGCGCCGGTGCGTGGCTCGTCGGCGGCGCCGGTGACGATCGTGGCGTTCTCGGACTTCGAGTGCCCGTACTGCGAAAAGGGCCACGAGACGATCTTGCAGGTCGAGCGCGAGTACGGCGAGAAGGTGCGCATCGCGTACAAGGCGTATCCGCTCGACTTCCACAGCCACGCGATGATCGCCGCGCTCGCGGCCCGCTCGGCGCAGGACCAGGGCAAGTTCTGGCGGTTCCACGACCTGCTGTTCAGTCAGCGCGGGCTCGACATGCCGACGCTGGACCTGTACGCGCGCGAGGCCAACCTCGACATGGACCGCCTGCACGCCGACCTCGAGGCGCTCAAGTGGGGGCCGAGCGTGTCGCGGGACATGCGACAGGCCCGCAAGCTCGGGGTGACGGGCACGCCGGCGTACTTCGTCAACGGGCGGTTCCTGAGCGGGGCCAAGCCGATCGAGGTGATGCGCGCGCTCATTGACCAGGAGGTCGAGCTGGCGGTGAAGTGGCAGGCGCAGGGGGTCGCGCCCGACAAGGTGTACGAGCACGCGATCGCGGGCGGATATCGCGAGGTGCAGTACGCCAAGCCACGCAAGGGGCTGCGGCCCGATGTCATCTATCCCGTGCCGGTGGCCACCTCGCCGCAGCGCGGGCCAGCGACGGCGCCGGTGACGGTGGTCGAGTTCGCGGACTTCGAGTGTGGCTTTTGCGCCCGCGGCAATGAGACGGTCGAGAAGCTGCGCAAGCGCTACGGCGATAAACTTCGCGTGGTGTACAAGCACTTCCCGCTGTCGTTCCATGGCCACGCGTTCATGGCGGCGCGTGGGGCCCTCGCGGCCGAGGCCGAGGGCAAGTTCTGGGAGTTCCACGACCGCCTGTATGCGACCAGGGCCCAGTTCGACGAGGCCTCGTTGCTGGCGATCGCAAAGCAGGTCGGGCTCGACCCGAAGAAATTCAAACAGCGCCTGCACAGCGACGAGTTCGACGCGAAGATCATCGCCGACCAGGAGCTCGGGCACACGCTGGGGATCCGCGGGACGCCGGCCTACTTCGTGAACGGGCGTGCGCTCGACGGGGCAG
>JAYUXQ010000585.1:0-1667 GCA_043752905.1 Nannocystis sp.
GACCGCGTGTTGGAGGACGACTTCGACCGCGCCAAGGACAAGGTCATGATGGGCTCGGAGCGCAAGAGCGCCGTGATCTCGGAGCGCGAGCGCATGACGACCGCGTGGCACGAGGCCGGTCACACGCTGGTGGCGATGAGCCTGCCCAAGGAGCACGTCGACCCGATCCACAAGGTGACGATCATCCCGCGCGGCCGGGCCCTCGGGGTCACGCAACAGCTCCCCGAGGAGGACCGCTACAACCTCGACCGCGACCACGTCGAGGCTCAGATCGCCATCTTGATGGCCGGTCGCATCGCCGAGGAGATCGCGTTCGACGGGCAGAAGACCACCGGCGCCACCAACGACATCGAGCGCGCGACCTACCTCGCCCGCAAGATGATCTGCGAGTGGGGCATGAGCGACGTGCTCGGCCCGATCTCGTACACCAAGGCCGAGGCCCAGCCCTTCATCGGCCGCGAGATGCAGCACGCCCCGCACTACTCGGAGGCGACCGCCCAGCAGATCGACCGAGCGATCCACGAGATCGTGACCCGCCAGTACACACTGGCCCGCAAGTTGTTGACGGACAAGCAGGACGTGCTGCGCCGCATCGCCGAGACGCTGTTCGAGCGCGAGGTCCTGACGCTCTCCGAGGTCCAGGCGGTGATCGAGAACCGCACTCTCGCGCCGATGCGCCCGCGCCCCCGCATGGCCGTCACCGGCCAGGTGGTCCCCGGCATCGACCGGCCGGTCAGCACCCCCGGCAAGCTGGTCGCCGAGCCGTCGACCTGAGCGGCTGCGCAGAGCGGGGAGGGCCGGCTGCCGTCGAGGCGCTGGCCCTCGGTCGTTTAACGTGAGGCGCCGCGGATGCGACGTCCACGTCGACGATCAGTTGCCGGCGACGTTGCCCATCGACGCGTTGATGTACGAGGGCAGCACGACGCGCACCTCGGTCTGCGCCGCCGAGAACTGCACGGGCAGGCTGGTCGCGTCGCCGAGCGCCTTGCGGATCAGCGGGATCCCGCGGCCGACCTGCTCGACCAGACCCAGCGAACGGGCCGTGGCCATCAGCAGCGGGTTGCGCGGGAACGAGGCGCCTCCGTGCTGGGCGAGCTCGTCGAGCGAGAGCGGGAGGGCGAGACCGCCGGGGCTCCACACCTCGAGGCGGTCGTTGAAGACGCGCAGCGACACGCGGCCGCTGAGGCGATAGTCGCGGTGCAGCAGCGCGTTGAGCAGCGCCTCGCGCACGGCGACCTCGGGGTACTCGCTGGCGGGCTCGCTCGGGCGGAGCAGGTTCGGGGCGACGCGGGTGTTGGCCCGCACGAAGTCGAGGGTCTGCTCGACCAGCGCGGCGAGCGGGCCCTCGACGTCGAGCCGCGCCGCGACCTCGTCTGCCAGGTTGGCCCCGCGCACGCGCACGCAGGCGACGCCCCACTCCGGCCTGGCCAGTTGCGGGGCGGTGCCGAAAGCCATCAAGCCGACGACGGTGGGGACCTGCTGCGAGCTGACGGTGCCGATGAGGCCGAGGCGCTGGGCGCCCCGGTCGATCGCGGCCTGGACTGCGGGGTCGGTCGTCTCACCGGCGGGCGGCAAGCCGGGGATCCGCCGGCGCACGAAGGCGTGCAGGGCCGGCAGGTCGAGGTCCTCGAGGCTCGTGCCGGCGACAGGACTACGTTCGAAGCCGA
>JAYUXQ010000586.1:0-1666 GCA_043752905.1 Nannocystis sp.
GGGGCGGGACGGGGATGGCGATCTGTCGTGCGAACATTGGAATGTGGGTACCATTCGCCACCGCGTGACCGCGTGACCGCGTCACTCGGCCGACTCGGCCGACTCGGCCGACCCGGTCACTCCTGTCGCCGTGTGAGGGCCACGACAGACGACCGGCGCTCGCGGGCGCCGCGCTGGTATAAGCTCACGAGCTTCGCCACGGCGGCGCCGTTCCGGTCGCTTCACGCTCGGCGCACAGACACGAAGAAGATGGGGATCCTCCGCGGAGCTGAGCATACCTTCGAGCTGCCCGAGCGCTGCCTCGTCGGTCGCTCGCGCGGCTGCGACCTCGTGCTCGGCACGCGTGACGTGTCGAGCGAGCACGCGGTCTTGCAGTGGTGCGCGACCCACTGGGAGCTGCGCGACCTCGGGAGCCGCAACGGGACCTTCGTCGGCGAGTCCCGGATCGCTGCCGGGAGCCGGGTGCCGCTCGCCGCCGGCGCGCAGCTGCGCTTCGGGCCCGAGGCGCCGCCGTGGGCGCTGGTCGACGCCACCGGCCCGCGGGCGCTGGCGGTCGCGCTGACCGGCGGAGAGCGCCGCGTCGCCGACGGCGGCTACCTCGTATTGCCCGGCGCGGACGAGCCGCTGCTCGCGGTCTACCAGGAGGGCGACGGGCGCTGGCTGGTCGAGCGAGACGGCGTGACGCGGACGATCGAGGACCGCGAGGTGATCGACGCGGGCGGCCCATGGCGGGTCCACCTGCCGGCGGCGACGGCCGGCACCTGGGAGGCCGGCGTCGACCTCATCCTCGTGGCGCGCCTGCGCCTGTGCTTCTCGTACAGCCGCGACGAGGAGCACGTCGAGCTGGTCGCGTGGGCCGACACGCGGCGGATCGATCTGCAGGAGCGGGTCCACCACTATCCGCTGCTGTTGCTGGCTCGGCGCCGGCTCGCCGATCAGCAGGCCGGCGTGCCGGCGGCCGAGCAGGGCTGGCTGCGACAGGACGATCTGCTGACGATGCTGCGTACGAAGGAGGACCACCTCGGCGTGGCGATCCATCGCGCGCGGGCGCAGCTCGCCCGCGCTGGCGTCGCCGACGCCGCATCGCTGGTCGAGCGCCGTCCGGGGACCCGGCTGCTCCGGATCGGCGTCGCGGCGCTCGAGCTCGAGCCGATCGACGCACTCGCGCCCGGCCGCGCGTGAGCGACCAGGCGCTTGTCCGGGTCGAGCAACGCGGCCATCATCCGCGAGCCCGTGCTCACACCGTCGGAGGAGCCCACCGAGAGGACCGTGAGTGTCGGCGTGGACGGGCAGCGTGGCGACGACGGCCCGCTCGCGGCGCTCGGAGAGACAGCCAGGCTCGGGCGCTACGCGCTGCTCGACCTGCTGGGTCAGGGCGGCATGGGCATGGTGTTCTCCGCCTACGACCCCGAGCTCGACCGCAAGGTCGCGATCAAGTTGCTGCGCCACGTGGGCGTCGACCCGCGCTCGCGCGCCGTGCTGCTCGCCGAGGCCCAGGCGCTGGCCCGGCTCGCGCACCCGAACGTCATCCACGTGTACGAGGTCGGTGAGACCCGCGAGCGGGTCTTCATCGCCATGGAGTTCGTGCGCGGGCAGACGCTGCGCCAGTGGCTGCGCCAGCCCCGACCGTGGCCGGAGGTGGTGGCGATGTTCCTGCAAGCCGGAC
>JAYUXQ010000587.1:0-1665 GCA_043752905.1 Nannocystis sp.
GAGCGCCGGCGCCAGCTCGTGAATGATCGCCCAGGTCAGCAAGCCCACCGGGACACCGATCGCCAGGACCACCAGCGTGCACGACAGCGCGGCGCTCAGGTTCGGCCTCCTGGTCCGCTCGAGCAATCTCCGATGCACCGGCTCGAAGCTCATCGTCAGGACGGCCGCCCATAACAGCACACCGACGAACGGCTTGAGCATCAGCCAGCACAGGTACATGGCGCCGGCCAGCGTCGCCAACAGGATGATCCAACGGGCCTGGTCGCGTCGGTCTCGATTCGTGTCTTCCATGGGGCGCTCGCGGTCGAGAGTTTGCGCCGGAATCGACGATTTTTTAATCAGGCGCGAGGCGTCGCGGCGCTGCTGTCACGCTGCGTCGACCTGGCGATGCGACTGCGGGCCCCCTGCGAGCCACGGCGAAGATTGCCGCAGCTTGCGCACCACTTCGTGTCAGGGCTCGAGCTCGAACAGGGCGTCGCCGGCCGCGACATCTTCCTCATCCTTGATGAGGATCGCCTTGATGCGCGCCGGGGAGGGCAGGCCCTCGCCGCCGTAGTGCAGGCGGCTAAAGGTCTTCATGACCTCGATGAGGCCGACGGCCTGACCCTGTTGTACGGCGGTGCCGACCTCGATCAGCGGCGGCTTGCCGGGTCCGGGGCGGGTGTACCAGCGGCCCGAGGTCGGGGCGCGGAACACCAGATTGGTCGTGGAGGCGCCCGTGGAGGCGCCTGGGCCCACGGCGGCGGCTCCGGTGACGGCCTCGGGGTCGAGGGCGACGAGCAGGTCCCCATGGCCGACGGGCCGCCGCGACAGGCGAGCGCCGGGGTTCTCGGCGGGGATCACCAGGCCGGAGGCGCCGGCCGGGGCGAGCAGGTGGTGGAGGACGCCGAGGACCTCGAGCTGGCCGATGGAGGACTCGGGGGTGACGAGGCTGCCGGGGCGAGGTTCGCCGCGATAGAGGCCGACGGTCGGCGACTCGAGGCGCAGCTTGCCGTCCGGCGTACGCACGAGGCGGGCCTGGATCGTCGGCGGGTGGAGGCGGCTGTCTTGCTGCGAGCTGAAGACGGGCATATCAGCGGATCCCCCCGGTGAGCACGGCGAGGTCGTGCAGGGTCCAGATGCGCGGGTTCTTGACCCGGCGATACCCGGTATTTTGATAGCTCATCTCGACGAGCGCGGCGAGGTATTCGCGGAGTTCACCGAGCTCGACGATCTCGTCGGTGTCCATCTGGCGGGCCGAGACGTAGGGGTCCATGTCGGCCTCGATGCGCTTCTCGACCGCGGCCATCCCGGCCTCGACCGCCGCGCGCTCGGCGGGGTCCTTGCTGAGGATCTCGAAGTCGTCGCCGAGCTTGGTGTTGTAGGTGGCGATCGCCAGGGTCCGGCCCTCCATCACGCTCAGGCGGGTGATGCAGGTGCTCAGCTGGACCACGGGGTCGTAGGGCAGGCCGGCCATGGCGTAGTAGCCGGCGCCGCTGGCCTTGCGCAGCAGCACCGTGAACATCGGCACGGTGTTGGTGCTGTTGGTATAGATGAGGTTGGACCCGTACGCGAGCAGGCCCTGGCGCTCGGCCTCGACGCCGATGTCGAAGCCGCTGATGTCCTGTAACCACACGATCGGGATGCCGTCGCTGTCGCACGCGCGGCTAAATGCCGAGATCTTGG